>CAYGZN010000005.1:0-22039 GCA_964354355.1 uncultured Burkholderiaceae bacterium
GAGGACCTGGCGGCAACGGCCTGCCTGGGCACGCAGCGGGTGGCGCTGGATTCGGCACGCACCGTCGACGGCGTGTTCGCGATGTGGTACGGCAAGGGACCGGGCGTGGACCGCTCGGGCGACGCGCTCAAGCACGGCAACGCCTACGGCTCGAGTCCGCTGGGTGGCGTGCTGGTCGTGGCGGGCGACGACCACGGCTGCGTGTCGTCGTCGATGCCGCACCAGTCCGACCTGGCGATGTCGGCGTGGAGCATGCCGGTGCTGCACCCGGCCAGCGTCGCGGAGTACCTGGAGTTCGGGCTGTACGGCTGGGCACTGTCCCGGTTCTCGGGCGCGTGGGTCGGCTTCAAGGCGATCTCCGAGGTCGTCGAATCGGGCATGACGGTGAACCTGGACCGGGTCGCCTTCGACTTCGAGGTGCCGGTCGACTGGGCGCCGCCCGAGCAGGACCGGCCGCTGCACGTGCGCCCCGTCGACCTACCCTCGCTGGCGATCGAGCAGCGGCTGGCGGCCAAGCTGGACGCGGTGCGCGCCTTCGCCCGGCTCAACTCGATCGACCGGCACGTGGTGAGCTCGCCGAAGGCGACGCTGGGCATCGTCACCGTCGGCAAGGCCCACTACGACTTCATGGAGGTGCTGCGCCGGCTGCAGCTCGACCCGGACGCCCTGTCGGCGGCCGGCGTGCGCGTCTACAAGGTGGGGCTCGTCTTCCCGCTGGAGCCGACCCGCGTCGTCGCGTTCGCCGGCGGGCTCGAGGAACTGCTGGTCATCGAGGAGAAGGCGCCGATCGTCGAGCGCCAGATCAAGGAGCTGCTGTTCCACCTGCCCGATGCGCAGCGCCCGCGGGTGGCCGGCAAGACCGATCCGCAGGGCGCGCCGCTGCTGTCGGCGCTCGGCGAGCTGCGCCCGTCGCGCGTCATGCCGGTGGTCGCCGACTGGCTCGCGCGCCTGAACCCGGCGCTGGACCGCCGGGCGCTGGTGGTCGACTTCACGATGCCCGCGCTGCTGTCCAACGAGGCCGATGCGGTCCGGCGCCAGCCCTACTTCTGCTCGGGCTGTCCGCACAACCGCTCGACCCGCGTGCCCGAGGGCTCGCGCGCGATGGCCGGCATCGGCTGCCACTTCATGGCCACCTGGATGGACCGCGACACCACGGGCCTGATCCAGATGGGCGGCGAGGGCGTCGACTGGGCCGCCGCGTCGCGCTTCACGACCGACCGCCACGTGTTCCAGAACCTGGGCGACGGCACCTACTACCACTCCGGCTACCTGGCCGTGCGCCAGTCGATCGCGGCGGGCGCCACGATCACCTACAAGATCCTGTACAACGACGCGGTCGCGATGACCGGCGGCCAGCCGGTCGACGGCAAACTGGGCGTGCCAGAGATCGCGCGGCAGGTCGAGGCCGAAGGCGCGCGTGCCGTGGTCGTCGTGTCCGACGAGCCTGACAAGTACGACGCCCGCCACGGCGAGTTCCCACGCGGCACGACCTTCCACCACCGCGACGAGCTCCAGGAAGTGCAGCGACGGCTGCGCGCCACCGAGGGCGTGACGGTCCTGATCTACGACCAGACCTGCGCGGCCGAGAAGCGGCGCCGGCGCAAGAAGGTCGTCGTCGGCGTTCCCGGCCATCCCGACCCGCCGCGGCGCGTGTTCATCAACGAAGCGGTCTGCGAAGGCTGCGGCGACTGCGGCGTGCAGTCGAACTGCCTGTCGGTGATCCCGGTCCAGACCGACTGGGGGCGCAAGCGGCGCATCGAGCAGACTTCGTGCAACACGGACTACTCGTGCATCGAGGGATTCTGCCCGAGCTTCGTGTCGGTCGAGGGCGCCCGGCTGCGCAAGCGGGTCGGCGCCGCGGCGCCGGACGGCCTGGCGCGTGAGCTCGACGCGCTCGCGGCGCCGCCCCCGTGGCCGTGGACCGGCCCGTACGACCTGCTGGTGACCGGCGTCGGCGGCACCGGCGTGGTCACCGTGGGGGCGCTGATCACGATGGCCGCCCACCTCGAAGGCAAGCAGGCATCGGTGCTCGACTTCATGGGCTTCGCGCAGAAGGGCGGCGCGGTGCTGTCGTTCGTGCGGGTCGCGCCCACCGCCGACCTGCTGAACCAGGTCCGCATCGACACCCAGCAGGCCGATGCGCTGCTGGCCTGCGACCTGGTGGTCGGTGCCTCGGCCGACGCACTGGCGACCGTCAAGCACGGCCGCACGGTGATCGTGGCCAATACGCACGAGCTGGCCACCGCGGCGTTCGTTCGCGATCCGGATGCGACGCTGCACGCGCCGGCCCTGATGGCCAAGATGCGCGCCGCAGCCGGCGACGACCGGGTTCGGCCGATCGACGCGCAGTCGATCGCTGACCGGCTGCTGGGCGACACGATGCCGTCGAACATCGTGATGCTGGGCTGCTGCTGGCAGCTGGGGCTGGTGCCGGTCTCGCAGGCCGCGCTGCTGCGCGCGATCGAGCTGAACGGCGTGGCGGTCGACGCCAATCGCGCCGCCTTCGCACTGGGCCGGCTCGCAGCCGCGCGCCCCGACGCGCTGCGCCGGCTGATGGGCGCTGCGCCCGACGGCGTCGACCCGGACGGCGTGGACGGGCTCGTTGCGCGCCGCGTGCGCCACCTGACCGACTACCAGGACGCCGCCTGGGCGGCCCGCTACCGGGCGCTGGTGGACCGGGTGCGCGCGGCCGAAAGCGGGCGGATCGGCGAATCGGGCGGGCTGCGGCTGACCACCGCGGTCGCGCGACATGCGGCGAAGCTGATGGCCTACAAGGACGAGTACGAGGTCGCCCGGCTGTACACCGACGGCGCATTCGAGCGCGCGCTGGCGGGACAGTTCGAAGGCTACGACACGCTGCGCTTTCACATGGCGCCGCCGCTGCTGTCGGCGTTGCGGCGGTTTCGCCGGGCCGACGGCTCACCGCGCAAGCTGGCTTTCGGGCGCTGGATGCTGCCCGCGATGCGTGTGCTCGCGGCGGGCCGTCGGCTGCGCGGCACGGCGCTCGACCCGTTCGGGCGGACCGCCGAGCGGCGCCTCGAGCGCCGGCTGATCGACGACTATGAGTCGATGATCGACGCGCTGCTGCCGCACCTGGACGCGCAGCGGCTCGAGCTCGCCGTGCAGATCGCGTCGGTGCCCGAGCAGATCCGCGGCTTCGGCCACGTGAAGCTCGCCTCGATCGCCACGGCGCGCGCGCGCTGGGCCGACCTGCAGCAGCGCTTCGAGCAGGGCCCGGTCGTCAGCGTCGTGTCGCTGTCCCGGCTGCCGCGGGCCGGCTAGAACGAAAACCACGACGGCCGCCCGGCCGTCCACAGCTCGCCCCACAGGCGCCCGCCCCCGTCGACCGTGCACACCTCGCCGGTGACGAAGTTGCCGGCCGGCCCGGCGATCCAGCAGCAGGCCTGCGCGATGTCCATCGGCGAGCCCCAGCGTTTCATCGGGTTGGCCTTCGGCCATTCCCTGGCCGCCTCGGGCGGGTAGACCCCCAGGCCCTCGGTGCCGATCAGCCCGGGCGACACGCAGTTCACGCGGATGCCCAGCGGCGCCCACTCGACGGCGACCGTACGCGTGAGCCCGATCACGCCCGCCCGCGCGGCCACGGTGTGCGCAACGCCCGGCATGCCGCGATCGGTCGGCGCAACGATGCTGACGATGCTGCCGGGGCGGCCCGCGTCGCGCCAGCGCTGCGCGGCCGCCTGCATCATGTACCAGGTGCCGTTGAGGTTGTTGGCGACCACGCTGTTCCAGCCGTTGACCGAGAAGTCGATCGCAGGCTTGGGGAACTGGCCGCCCGCGTTGTTGATCAGGATTTCCGGCATTCCCAGCTCGGCCTCGACCCGATCGAACAGCGCGCGCACCTGCTCGGGCTCGCGGATGTTCGCGGGGACGCCCAGGACCGTTGCGCCGCGCTCGCGCGCGAATGCGGCCACGCCGTCCAGCTTCTGCGCAGTCCGCCCGCAGATCGCGACCCGGGCGCCGAGCCGCGCGAACAGCAGCGCGATCGCGCGGCCGATGCCCGAGCCACCGCCCGAGACGATCACGGTGCTGCCCGCGTAGAGGTCGGCGCGGAACACCGTCGGCGCGTCCCACAGGTCGTGCATCGTGATGCCCGGACCCGAGGGCGGAAGCGGCTGCTGCATGCGCGCGCCTATCCCCTGAGCATCTCGCTGCTGATGATGATCTTGCGCACCTCGGTCGTGCCGGCGCCGATCTCGAGCAGCTTGATTGCGCGGTACAGCCGGTTGATCTCGGACTCCCAGATGTAGCCGGCGCCGCCGTGGATCTGCACCGCCTCGTCGAGCACGCGGTTGAGCGTGTTCGCGGCGAACATCACCGAGGCCGCGGTGATCTTGTGGATCTCGCCGCGGCCGCCGCCGCCTTCCTCCAGATCGTTGCAGGCGCGCAGCGCCTGGTAGGTGAACACGCGCATCGCCTCGACCCACACGTACATGTCGGCGAGCTTGGACTGCACCATCTGGAAGTTCGCGATCGGCTGGCCGAACTGCCTGCGCGTGCGCGCGTACTCGAGCGACAGCTGCAGCGCCCGCTCGGCGATGCCCAGGCACACCGGCGAGACCATCGCGCGCTCGAGGTCCAGGCCGCTCATCACGACGCGCACGCCGCGGTCCTCCTCGCCGACCAGGTTGGCCGCCGGCACGCGGCACCCGTCGAACACCAGCTCGCCGGTCTGGCTGCCGCGAAACCCCATCTTCACCAGCTTCTGCGCCACCCTGAATCCCGGGAAGTCCTTCTCGACGATGAACGCCGAGATGCCCTGGGCGCCCTTGTCGGGCGTGGTCTTCGCGTAGACCAGCAGCACGTCGGCGACCGGGCCGTTGGTGATGTAGATCTTGGTGCCGTCGAGCACATAGTGGTCGCCGTCGCGGCGGGCCGTCGTGCGCATCGAGCCCAGCGCGTCGGAGCCGGCGCCCGGCTCGGTCAGGCCCAGCGCGCCGGTCAGCGTGCCGTTGGCCAGGCCGGGCACGTAGCGCGCCTTCTGCTCGTCGCTGCCGTTGCGCAGGATGTTGTTCAGGCACAGGTTCTCGTGCGCGACCCAGCTCAGCGACAGCGCGTGGTTCCACCGGCTGAACGCCTGCGCGACCAATGCGCTCGCGAACAGGTCCATGCCGGCGCCGCCGTACCGGGACGGCGTCGTGACGCCGACGAAGCCGTTGCGCCCGATGAGGGCCATCGCGTCGGGCGGCCACCACTCCTCGTCGTCCATCCGCCGGGCCAGCGGGTAGAGCTCCTGCCGCGCGAACCGGTCGGCCGCGTCCAGCACGCCGCGCTCCTCGGCTGACAGGCCGCTGAACACCTCGGCCGGATCGCGGCCCGCCGGCGCCTGCGTTCGCTGCTGCTGCATGTCCCCTCCGAGGTCTTGACAGCGCGCTGCGCGTGCCGTTAAATGAATCTGACTCACCAATCTTAGCCCCGCCCACAGAGGCTTGCAACAAGGGCAATTTCGACAGTACCTGCTTGCGCTTGGCCCCTCGCAGGGGCCGTTTGCGAGCAGCACTCACTCGAGGAGACACATGGATCCGGCCGCAGCGCTGCACGAACGCAGTGGGTCGTTGCACGCAGTCCCGATCGAGCGCCGTGGCGGCACCGGCCCGGTGCGGGCCGCGACGTGACCAGGGCCACGTGACCGGGGCAGCGCGATCGGGGCGCGCCGACGGGCGCCAGGCGGCGGTGCGCGCCGGCCCGCGTCGGGCGGCGGTGCGGCTGCCGCGCGAGCAGCGGGTGCACGACATCCTCGATGCGGCGCTTGCGGTGTTTCGCGCGCACGGCTACCAGGACGCCGCGGTCTCCGAAATCGCCGCGCGTGCCGAAGTCGTCGAGGGCACGATCTACAAGTACTTCGACAGCAAGCGGCAGCTGCTCGTGAAGGTGCTCGAGGGCTGGTACGAGGGCCTGTTGGCCGACTACGCCCGCGAGCTGCCGGGCGTGCGGGGCCCGAAATCGCGGCTGCGCTACGTGATCTGGCGGCACCTGCGCGCGGTGCGAGACGAACCGCAGCTGTCCCGGCTGATGTTCCTCGAGGTGCGCGCGCACGAGGACTACCCGCGCTCGACGCTGTACGCGCTGAACCGGCGCTACACGGCGCTGCTCACGGGCGTGCTGGCCGAGGGCGCGGCCACGGGCGACCTGCGCGGCGACGTGCCGGCGCGCGTGGTGCGCGACCTCGTCTACGGCGGCGTCGAGCACCTGACCTGGCGCTACGTCAGCGGGCTCGGCCGGCTGGACATCGAGCGCGAGACCGACGACCTGTTGCGGATCCTGTGGGACGGCATCGCGGCGCCGGCCGCGCGCGTGCCGGCCGGCGCCGGCGCGACCGCGCTGCAGCGGCAGGTGCTGCGCCTGGAGCGCGTCGCCGACCGGCTCGAAGGCCGGCGCGCCGCCTCCGGCTGACCCGGGGATGTTCACGACGATGACACGCTTCCCGTTCGATTCGGTGCTGGTTGCCAACCGCGGCGAGATCGCCGTGCGCGTGCTGCGCACGGTGCGCGCGCTGGGCCTGCGCGGCCTGGTCGTGTACCACGCGCTGGACCGTGATTCGCCCGCGGTGCGCCTGGCCGATCGCGCGATCGAGATCCGCGGGGCGAGCCCCGTCGCGGCCTACCTGGACGGCGAGGCGATCGTCGAGGCGGCGCGCGGGGCCGGCGCCGGTGCGATCCACCCAGGCTACGGTTTCCTGTCCGAGAACGCCGACTTCGCGCGCAGGGTGCGCAAGGCCGGGCTGGTGTTCGTCGGGCCCGGCGCCGACGAAATCGAGTTGATGGGCGACAAGGTGCGGGCGCGCGAGTTCGTTGCGCGGGCCGGCTTCCCGGTGGCGCCGTCGGCAATCGAGGACGACGACCCCGCCACGTTCGCCCAGCGCGCGGCGGACGTCGGCTTCCCGCTGCTGATCAAGCCGGCCGCCGGCGGCGGCGGCAAGGGCATGCGCATCGTGCGCCACGCAGACGCGCTCGCCGGCGAGATCGAGCGGGCGCGCAGCGAGGGCCGGCGCTACTTCGGCGACGGCCGGCTGTACGTCGAGCGCTACGTCGAGAACCCGCGGCACATCGAGGTGCAGGTGCTGGGCGACCACCACGGCAACGTGGTCCACCTGTTCGAGCGCGAGTGCTCGGTGCAGCGACGGTTCCAGAAGATCGTCGAGGAAACGCCGTCGCCGGCGCTGGACGCGGCCACCCGCGCGCGCATCTGCGAAGCGGCCGCCGGCATCGCGCGCCGAGCCGGCTATCGCAACGCCGGCACCGTCGAGTTCATCTACGGCGCGGCAGACTTCTACTTCCTCGAGATGAACACCCGGCTGCAGGTCGAGCACCCGGTGACCGAGCAGGTGACCGGCATCGACCTCGTGCACGAGCAGCTGCGGGTGGCCTGCGGCGAGCCGCTGGGCTACGGCCAGCACGACGTCCGGGTGCGCGGCCACGCAATCGAATACCGCGTCTACGCGGAGGATCCCGCCGCCGGCTTCACCCCGACGACGGGGCCGCTGCTCGCGCACCGGCCGCCCGAGATTGCGGGGGTGCGCATCGACGCCGGCGTGGCCGAGGGCCAGCAGGTCACGGCCGCCTTCGACCCGATGCTGGCCAAACTGGTGGTCACCGGGCGCGATCGCACCGAGGCGCTGGCGCTGGCCGACCGCGCGCTGGCCGCGTACGTGCTGCTCGGCTGCCGCACCAACCTGGCGTTCCTGCGGCGCCTGAACGCGCACCCCGCCTTCGTTGCCGGCGAGATCCACACCGGCTTCCTCGACGGCCACCCCGAGGTCGCCGCCGAGGCCGCCCCCGACGACACCACGCTGCTGCGGCTGCTGGCGGCGGCGGGCGCGGCCAGCCGGGGGCTGCGCGACGCGGCCGACGCGGTGCCGGCCACGCACGCGGCAATGGGCGCCTGGAGGAACTGACACGATGCGGCACGCCTTCGAGCTCGACGGCACCGAGCACGAGCTGTGGCTGGGCCGCGCGCCCGGTGGCGGCTACGAGCTGCACGCGCTGGGTCGCGTCGCGCCGGTCGCACTGACGCTGGACGAGCACGGCGCCGGGACGCTCGCCGCGGACGGCGCCACGGTGCCGGTGGTGATCGCGCAGCGCGGCGACGAGGTCTTCGTGCACGTCGACGGCGCGAACTGGCGCCTTCGGCTGCGCCACCCACTCGAGCGTGCCGGCGCCGAGACGCACGCCGGCGCCGACGACCAGGTGCGCGCACCGATGCCCGGCACCGCGGTCAGCGTGGCCGTCGGCGCCGGGGACCGGGTCGTGCGGGGCGCCGCAATGCTGGTGATGGAGAGCATGAAGCTGGAGACCACGGTCACCGCAGCCCGGGACGCGACGGTCCGTTCGGTGCACGTGGCCGCCGGCCAGGCCTTCGAGCGCGACGCGGTGCTGGTCACCTTCGAGCCCCCGGAGGCGGCGTGAGGCGCATCGAATCGCGGCTGGACACCCGCTCGGCGGACTTCGTCGCCAACGCCGCGCACAACCGCGCGCTGGTCGCCGGACTGCGCGAGCGCCAGCACCGCGCCCGCCACGAGCGGCCGCCGCGCGACATGGAGCGGCTGGCGCGCCAGGGCAAGCTGTTCGTGCGCGAGCGCCTGGCGTGCCTGCTCGATCCGGGCACGCCGTTCCTGGAGCTGTCGACGCTCGCCGCGAACATGGCCTGGGGCGGCGAAGTGCCCGGCGCGGGGATCGTCAGCGGCATCGGCATCGTCGCCGGCCGCGAAGTGGTGATCCACGCCGACGACGCGAGCGTCAAGGGCGGCGCCTGGTACCCGCACTCGATCAAGAAGATCGTGCGCCTGCTCGACATCGCGATCGAGAACCGGCTGCCGGTGGTCCACCTGTGCGACAGCGCCGGGGGCTTCCTGCCCGCGCAGTCCCAGTTCTTCGCCGACCGCTACGACGCCGGCCGGATCTTCCGCAACCAGTCGATCCTGTCGAAGCTGGGCGTGCCGCAGGTCTCGATCGTGCTGGGCCACTGCACGGCCGGCGGCGCGTACGTGCCGGCGCTGTCGGATTACAGCGTGATCGTGCGGGGCACCGGCGCGATCTTCCTGGGCGGCCCGCCACTGGTCAAGGCGGCCACCGGCGAGGACGTCAGCGTCGACGAGCTGGGCGGCGCCGACATGCACACCCGCGTCTCGGGCGTCGCCGACTACCCGGCTTCGACCGAGCACGAGGCGATCGCGATCGCGCGCGACATCGTCGCGCAGTGGAGCCGGCCCGCGAAGACCAATGTCGACTGGCAGGCGCCGGAGCCGCCGTTGCACGACCCGCAGGAGCTGTACGGAATCATCCCGCGCGACATCAAGGTGCAGTTCGACATGCGCGAGGTGATCGCGCGGATGGTCGACGGCAGCCGCTTCCACGAGTACCAGCCGGCCTACGGGACCACGCTGGTCTGCGGCTACGCGCGGCTGTGGGGCTACCGGATCGGCATCCTCGCGAACAACGGCGTTCTGTTCAACGACAGCACGCTCAAGGGCGCGCACTTCATCGAGCTGTGCAACCAGAACCGCACGCCGATCCTGTTCCTGCAGAACATCACCGGCTTCATGGTCGGGCGCGAGTACGAGCGCGCGGGCATCACCAAGGACGGCGCCAAGATGATCATGACGGTGGCCGGCTCCGAGGTGCCGAAGTTCACCGTGATCGCCAACGGCTCGTTCGGCGCCGGCAACTACGGGATGTCGGGCCGCGCGTTCGACCCGCGTTTCCTGTTCATGTGGCCGCAGGGCCAGATCTCGGTGATGGGCGCCGAGCAGGCGGCCAACGTGCTCACCGACGTCAAGATCCGCCAGCTGCAGCGCGAGGGCCGCACGCTGTCCAGGCAGGAGATCGACGCGATCCGCGAGCCGGTGCTCGAAGACTATCGGCGGGAATCCAGCGCTTGGTATTCCACGTCCGAGTTGTGGGACGATGGCATCCTGGATCCGGTCGACACCCGCAATGCGCTGGGCATCGCGCTGTCGGCGGCGCTGAACGCGCCGATCGGGCAGCCCGGCTACGGCGTGCTGAGGTTGTAGTGCGGCGGGGCACGGCGAACGAGGGGAAGGGTTTGGGGGAGAACGACGGTGGGCCCGGCGCCGGTCTGGCGCTGCAGTGCGATGGGATCGAGCGGTCCTTCGGCGGGTTGCGCGCGCTCAAGGGCGTGAGCCTGGCGATCCGCGAAGGCGAGATCTTCGGCCTGGTCGGACCCAACGGCAGCGGCAAGACCACGATGGTCAACGTGATCACGGGTTTCTATCCGCCCGAGCGGGGCCAGGTGCGGCTGTTCGGCGCCGACATCACGCGGATGCCGCCCTATCGGATCGCGCAGCAGTCGCTGGCGCGCACCTTCCAGAACCTGGCGCTGTTCCGCGGCCTGAGCGTGCTCGACAACATCCTGCTGGGACGCCACTGCCACATGAAGCCCGGCGCGCTGCCCGCGCTGTTCTACTGGGTGTGGGCGGCACGCGAAGAGGTCGAGCACCGCCGCGCGGTGGAGGAGATCATCGACTTCATGCAGCTGCAGGACATCCGCGACGAGCCGGTCGAAACGATCCCGCCCGGGCTGCAGAAGCGGGTCGAGCTGGCGCGGGCGCTGGTCGCGCAGCCGCGCTTCCTGATTCTGGACGAACCGATGGCCGGCATGAACCAGGAGGAGAAGGAGTACATCGCGCGCTTCATCCTGGACGCCCGCGACGAGCGCGGCGTGTCGATCCTGCTGATCGAGCACCACATGGACGTGGTCACGGCGCTGTGCGACCGCGTGATGGTGCTCAGCTACGGCGAGGCGATCGCCGAAGGCGCACCGCAGCAGGCGATCTCGGATCCGAAGGTGGTCGCCGCCTACCTGGGCCGCCGCGCGATGGCCAAGGTCGGCGTCGCGCCACCGCCGGCCGACGGAGAGCCGACGTGACCGCACTCGCGCGCCCCGCCCCACCCGGCCCGTCGGGCGGCGCCTCGGTCCAGCTGCCCGCCGGCCTGGCCTGGCCCGGCCACGAGCAGGGCCGGCCCGCCACGCTGATCGCCGCGCTGGCGCGCAACGCGCTGCTGCATCCGGCCGAGGTCGCCGTGCGCGAGCGCGACCACGGCATCTGGCAGGAATGGACCTGGCGCGACGTGCTGACCGACGTGCTCGCGCTGGCCGCGGCGCTGGAGCGTCGCGGCGTGGGTCCCGGCAGCGCGGTGACCTCGATCGGCGACAACCGCTACCGGATCTACGCCAGCATGCTGGGCGTGATGACGCTGCGCGCGTTCCCGGTGCCGGTGTTCCCCGACGTGCCGCCGACCGAGCTCGACCACTACACGCGCCACGGCGCGCCCGACGTCGCGATCGCCGAAGACCAGGAGCAGGTCGACAAGCTGCTCGACCTGCGCGAGCGCATCGGGCGCCCGTCGCTGATCGTCTACGACGACGCGCGCGGGCTCGCCCCCTACCGCGCGCCCGGCCTGCTCGCCTGCGACGAACTGCTGCGCGAGGGCCGCGCGCGGCTCGCCGCCGAGCCGGGGCTGGCTGCCGACCTGGTCTGCCGCGCGCAGCCGGCCGACCTGGCGGTGCTGCTGCACTCCTCGGGCACCACCGGCCAGCCCAAGGGCGTGCCGCTGACCCACGACAACGTCGTGCAGGGCGTGACCAACGCACTGAATGGCGGCTACTTCCGCGAGCGCGAGGAACACTACGCCTACCTGCCGACCGCCTGGGTGGGCGACTTCGTGTTCACGCTCGGCGCCGGCGTGCTGCTGCGCTTCGCGATCAACATCCCCGAGCGCCAGGAGACGGTGCTGCACGACCTGCGCGAGGTCTCGCCGACGATGTACCTGGCAGCGCCGCGCGCCTGGGACAACATGCTCACGCGCATCCAGGTCGGCATCCAGGAGTCCACGCCGCTCAAGCGCCGGCTGTTCGACTGGTTCATGCCGCGGGCGATCGCGCTGGAGCGCCGCAAGCTCGCGGGGCACGCGCCGACGGCCTCGGAGCGGTTCACGCGCGCCCTCGCCGAGCTGTTCGTGTGCGGGCCGCTGAAGGACTGGCTGGGGCTGGCGCGGGCGCAGCGCGCCTACACCGGCGGCGAGGCGCTGGGCGAGGACACGTTCGTGTTCTTTCGCGCGCTGGGCGTGAACCTGAAGCAGTTCTACGGGCAGACCGAGACGTCGGCGCTCACCACCGCGCAGGACGACGCCAGCGTGAAACTGCACACGGTGGGCCGGGCGATGCCGGGCGTGGAGCTGCGCATCGACGAGCGCGGGGAGATCCAGGTGCGCTCGGGCTCGGTGTTCGGCGGCTACTTCGGCGACCCCCAGGCCAGCGCCGCGGCGCTGCACGACGGCTGGCTGCACACCGGCGACGCCGGCTACCTGGAGGACGACGGCAGCCTGGTCGTGCTCGGGCGCGTCAGCGAGGTGGTGCGCACCGCCGGCGGCGAGCGCTACGTGCCGAACTACATCGAGAACCGGATCAAGTTCAGCCAGTACGTGCGCAACGTCGCGATCCTGGGCGCCGGCAGGCCGTACCTGGCCGCGATCGTGTGCATCGACCTCGAGGCGGTCGGCCACTGGGCCGAGCAGCGCAGCCTGACCTACACGTCGTACGCCGAGCTCTCGCAGCGGCCCGAGGTGATCGCGCTGGTGGGTTCGGTGCTCGCCCACGTGAACGGCCTGCTCAAGCCCGAACTCGCGGTGCGCCGCTTCGTGAACCTGCACAAGGACTTCGACCCCGACGACGGGGAGGTCACGCGCACCCGCAAGCTGCGACGCAACGTGATCGAGGATCGCTACGCGAAGCTGATCGACGCGCTGTACGGCGACGCGAAGACCGTCGAATTCGAGGCCGCGATCGTCTACGAGAGCGGCGAGAAGGGCGTGCTCAGGCGCACGCTGACGGTGATGGACACGGGGGCGTGATGGACTTCTATCTGCTGGGCGAGCTCACGATCAACGGCGCGCTGGTCGGCCTGATGTACGCGCTGGTGGCGCTGGGCATCGTGCTGATCTACAAGGCCTCGCGCTACGCGAACCTGGCGCAGGGGGCGTTCGCGATGGCCGGCGGCTACGCCTGCCTGATCCTGACGCAATCGGCCGGAATGCCGATCTGGGCGGCGATCCCGCTGTCGGTCGGGCTGCTGTTCGCGCTCGGCATGCTGGTCGAGCGCCTGATGCTGCGCCGGATGATCGGGCAGCCGATCATCATGGTGATCATGCTGACGCTGGGACTGGAGATCATGATGCGCGGGCTGCTGCCGGGGTTCGCCGGGTCGATGGCACGCCGCCTGGACCTGGGCATCCCGCAGCAGCCGATCTTCCTGGGCGAGATGCTGATCAACCGCTCGTACCTGTACAGCGGGCTGATCGCCCTGGCGCTGATCGCGGCGGCGATCCTGTTCTTCAATTCGCGCGTGGGCGTGTCGATGCGCGCGGTGTCCGACGACCAGATCGCGTCGTGGTCGGTGGGCATCCGCGTCGAGCGCGTGATCGCGGTCGCCTGGGGGCTGGCCGGCATCGCGGCGGCGGCCGCCGGCATCCTGTGGGGCTCGGTGCAGGGCGTCGACTGGACGCTGTCGCTGCTGCTGCTCAAGGCGCTGGCGATTGCGATCCTGGGCGGTCTGGACAGCATCGGCGGCGTGCTGGTCGCCGGGCTGATCATCGGCGTCTGCGAGAGCCTGGCCTCCGGCTATATCGACCCGCTGGTCGGCGGCGGCACGCGCGACGTGGTGGCGTCGGTCATCATCCTGCTGACCGTGCTCGCGCGCCCGCACGGCCTGTTCGGGCGCGAACACATCGAGAGGGTCTGAGATGTTCTACCGCCAGTCGGGCATCCGCCACACCCGCTACGAGCAGGACCGCCGGCTCTGGCGCCTGCCCTTCGACCGCAAGCTGGTGGCGCTGGTCTGTGCGCTGGCCGTGGCTGCGCCGTTCCTGCTGTCCGACCTGTACGTCGGCACCTACCTGATGCCCTGGCTGCTGTGGACCACGGCCGCGCTCGGGCTGAACCTGCTGATGGGCACCGCGGGCCAGGTCCACCTGGGCTACGGGGCGGTGATGGCGATCGGTGCCTACGGCTCGCTGCACGCGGCGCGCGCCGGTGTGCCCTTCGAATTCTCGATCCTGATCGGCGGGCTGCTCGCGGCGTCGATCGGCACGCTGTTCGGCGCCGCGGCGCTGCGCGTCAAGGGCCTGTACCTGGCCGTGTCGACGCTGGCGATGCAGTACATCGTCGACTACACGATCGTGCACGTGCCGGCGATCAGCGGCGGCTCGCAGGCGACGCTGCAGGCGCCGCCGGTGCGGCTGCTGGGCATGGCGCTCGCCGGCGACGCCGCCTACTACTGGTTCGTGCTCGCGGTGTGCGCGCTGGTGACGCTGTTCATCCTCAACGTGCGCCGCAGCAGCTACGGCCGCGCGCTGGCGGCGGTGCGCGAGAAGGACTACGCCGCCGAGATCATCGGCGTGAGCACGTTCCGCTACAAGCTGTCGGTGTTCTGGGTCAGCTCGTTCATCGGCGGCGTCGCCGGCACGATGTTCGCGTTCTGCTACTACAAGGCCGTGACGCCCGAGCAGTTCCACCTGGAACTGTCGATCCAGATGCTGGCCACCGTGATCGTCGGCGGCCTGGGCAGCGTGCTCGGCTGCTACTTCGGCGCGGCGCTGATCCTGCTGGCGCCGGTGGTGCTGAACAACCTGATTGCCGGCGCCACCGGCCTGTTCGGCCTGCAGATCAGCGCCGACCTGGTGTCGCACGCGCCGCTGATGGTCTACGGCGCGCTGATCGTGGGCTTCCTGCTGTTCGAGCCGCTGGGGCTGGCGAAAATCTACGACAATGCGCGCAAGTATTTCCTGGTGTGGCCGTTCCGGCACGCCCGGAGGTGACCGGTCGATCACGTTCGCGGCAGCCGCCGCTCAGTTCACGACAGAGGAGACAAGCATGGGAATCGACAGACGCGGATTCGTCGGCGCCGCCGCCGCGGCGACAACGCTGCCGGCCTGGCAGCTCGCCCGGGCGCAGGATGCCAAGACGATCAAGCTGGGCATGTGCCAGGACTTCACGGTGGTCTACACCTTCGTCACCGGGGAGTACAGCCAGGGCCAGCGCGACTACCTGACGCTGATCAACGAGCGCGGCGGCATCAACGGCTTCAAGTTCCAGGCCGACATCGTCGACACCGGCAACGCGCCGCAGCGCGGCATCGAGGCCTACGAGCGCTTCAAGCGCGAGGGGGTGATCCTGGTCGACCCGCTGTCCACGCCGGTGAGCCGCGCGCTGGTGCCGCGGGTGCTGGCCGACAAGGTCAACATGATCACGACCTTCTCCGGACGCAGCGACGCGGCCGACGGCGAAACCTTCCCGTACGTGCTGCCGCTGTCGCCGAGCTACTGGTCGCAGGCCGCGGCGCTGATCGAGTACATCCGCAAGCAGGAAAAGACCGGCCTGGACGGCAAGAAGGTCGCGCTGGTGCACATCGACACCCCGTTCGGGCGGGAGCCGATCACGCTGCTGCGCGTGCTGGCCAAGCGCTACAACTTCGAGTTCCAGACCTATCCGTACCCGCCGCCGGGCACCGAGCAGTCGGCGGTGTGGACGCAGGTGCGCCGCGCGCGGCCCGACTGGGTGCTGATCTGGGGCGCAGGCGGCGGCCAGCGGGCGTCGCTGACCGAGGCCGGGCGCAACGGCGTGCCGTACGACCGCATCGCGTCGGTCGTCTGGCTGAGCGAAAACGAGGTGATGGCCCCCGGCGGCGAGGGCGCCAAGGGCATGCTGAAGTTCGAGGGCGTCGTGGGCGGGCGCGAACCGAAGATCATCCAGGCGATCCTCAACGAGGTCCAGGCCAAGGGCAAGGGCGCCGGCAAGCCCGAGATCATCGGGACCACCTACTACAACATCGGCGTGATGGCCGCGGCGCTGATCGTCGAGGGCGCACGCCTGGCGATCGCGAAGAACCCGAAGGGCCCGATCACCGCCGAGCAGCTCAACGAGGGCCTGCGCTCGATCAGGAACTTCACCGCCGAAGGCATGCTGCCGGGGGTCACGATCACCAAGGCTGACCACCAGGGCGGCGGCAAGGGGCGCATCGCGCAGTGGGACGGCAAGCGCTGGGTGCCGAAGTCCGACTGGGCGGCCGCCGACCAGGACGTGATCTGGCAGATGATCCGCACCGAGTCCGCCGAGTTCAGGAAGTCCGGCAAGTGAGCACGGCAGCGACCGTCGCGGCCCCGACGGCGGGGCCACCCGCCGCGGCCGCGGCGGTGCCGCTGCTGGAGCTGAACAACGTCGAGGTCGTCTACGACAACGTATCCCTCGCGGTGAAGGGCATCTCGATGTCGGTGCCCGCCGGCGGGTTGGTGGCCCTGCTCGGCGCCAACGGCGCCGGCAAGAGCACCGTGCTGAAGTCGGTCAGCGGGCTGCTCGCCGCCGAGCGCGGCAAGGTCTCGCGCGGCGACATCCGCTGGCAGGGCGTGGACATGCTGAACCTGTCGCCGCCCGATCGGGTGCGGCTGGGCCTGGTGCACGTGCTCGAGGGCCGCCGTGTCTTCGAGCACCTGACGCCGGCGGAGAACCTGCTGGCCGCCGCATCGATGCACCGTGACCGCAGGCACGTGCAGACGCTGATCGACCGCGTGTTCGCGTGGTTTCCGCGGCTGGCGGAGCGCGCGAAGGCGCAGGCCGGCTACCTGTCGGGCGGCGAGCAGCAGATGCTGGCGATCGGGCGCGCACTGATGACCGAGCCGCGCCTGCTGATGCTCGACGAGCCCAGCCTGGGACTGGCGCCGATGCTGGTCGACGAGATCTTCGACATCATCGTGCGCATCAACGCCGAAGCGGGCGTGTCGATCCTGCTGGTCGAGCAGAACGCAGCCGCCGCGCTCGAGGTGGCGCACTCGGCCTACCTGATCGAGCAGGGCCGGGTCGTGATGAACGGGCCCGCAGCCGAGCTGGCCCAGAACCCGGACGTGCAGGAGTTCTATCTCGGCGCGGGCACCGGCGTCGACTACCAGGCCGTCAAGCACTACCGGCGCCGCAAGCGGTGGCTGACGTAGGCGACGTCTGCGCTGCAGGCGCCGGCTGACGCAGGCGTAGGCTGACGCAGATTTCGTCGGCACGGCAAGACCGCGCTGTGGCGGCGCCTCGGGCACGGCCCGCCCGGTCAGGCCCGCAGAGACCTGTCCAGGAACGCCAGCGTGCGCTGCCAGGCCAGGCTGGCGGCCGCCTCGTCGAAACGCGGTGTCGTGTCGTTGTGAAAGCCGTGGTGGGCCTTCGGATAGACGTACCCCTCGTGCCGCACCGCGCTCGCCTTGAGTGCCGCCTCGTAGGCGGGCCAGCCCTGCAGCAGGCGGGTGTCGAGCTCGGCGTGGTGAACGAGCACGGCGGCCTTGATGCGCGGCACGTCCGCGGCCGCCGGCGCGTCGCCGTAGAAGGGCACCGCGGCGCCCAGCTCGGGCATGCGCACGGCCAGCTGGTTGGCCACGCTGCCGCCGAAGCAGAAGCCCACCACGCCGATTCGGCCACTGCCACCGGAAACCGTCCGCAGCCACTGCGCGGCGGCCGCGAAGTCCTCGGCCATCCGGGCGCGATCGAGCTGGCGAAACAGCTGCCCGCCCTTCTCGTCGTCGCCGGGGTAGCCGCCCAGCGAGGTCAGCGCGTCCGGCGCCAGCGCGATGAAGTCCGCCGTGGCCAGCCGCCGCGCGACATCCTCGATGTACGGGTTCAGGCCCCGGTTCTCGTGCACGACCAGCACCGCGGGCAGCGGCCCCTTTGCGGCGGCGGGCCGCACCAGATAGCCCCGGATGGAGCCGTTGCCCTGCGGGGACGCAATGGTCACGGTTTCGCTGCGGATGCGCGCGTCGTCCTTCGGCACCTGCTGCGCCCACGCGTAGCGCGGCCGCAGCATCTCGAACAGCCCCGCCGCGGTGAGCCCGCCCACCGCGAACCGGCCGGCCCCCTCGAGGAAGGTGCGCCGGTTGATCTCGCCGTGCACGTAGTCGTGGAACAGGTCCAGCAGTTCCCGCGGGAATTCGTCCGCCTTCATGCGTCGCATCCGGTTCGCTCCATTCAGCAGATCGTTGCGTTCAATCAACCGTCGCACCCGTGTCGCGCACCACCCTGCCCCAGCGGTCGAACTCGCTTCGCATCAGCTGCCCCAGCGCCTCGGGCGACGACGTGCTGACCTCGACGCCCGCGTCCGCGATCGAGCGGGCCGCATCGGGTGCGGACAGCACCTTGACGACCTCGGCGTTGAGGCGGGCGACGATGTCTGCAGGCGTGCCGGCGGGCGCCAGCAGCGCCAGCCAGATCGTTGCGTCGAATCCCGCCACGCCGGCCTCCTGCAGCGTCGGCACGTCGGGCAGTTGCGGCGAGCGCTTCGGCGTCGTCACCGCGAGCGCCTTCAGGCGCCCGCCGGACGCGTGCTGCACGGCGACCGGGATACCCATGAAGCCGGTCTTGACGAAGCCGCCGAGCAGGTCCTGCGTCGCCTGCGCACTGCCGCGATACGGGATGTGCCGCATCGACACGCCGGCCATCGACGCGAACAGCGCACCCACCAGGTGCTGCGTGCTGCCGTTGCCCGACGACGCGTAGTCGATCTGGCCCGGCTGCGCCCGGGCCAGCGCCACCAGCTCGGCCACCGAGTTCGCCGGCAGCGACGGGTGGATCAGCAGCACGTACGGGGCCTCGACCAGCTTGGCCACCGGCGCGAAGCCCTGCAGCGCGTCGTACGGAAGCTTCTTGTACAGCGCCGGCCCGATCACGTGCGTGGTCGAGACCATCAGCAGCGTGTACCCGTCGGGCGGCGACTTGGCGACGAAGTCCGCGCCGATCGTGGAGCCCGCGCCCGCCTTGTTCTCGACGACCACCGGCTGGCCCAGCGACACGGCCAGCCGCTGCGACACGATGCGGGCCACGACGTCGGTGAACCCGCCCGGCGAGAACGGAATGATCAGCCGGATGGGCCGGGTCGGGTAGGCGGGCGCCGCGCCCGCTGCCGGCTGCGCCTGCGCCATGCCGGCACCGATGCCGGCCGCCACGCCCGCGGCGGCCACGCACAACGACAGCAGCGCGCCGCGCAGGCGAGTGCGCACGCGCGGGCGAGCGCCTGTGCGCAACCGTGTCCGCATTGCGGCGGTGCGCAGCGGGGCTGCGGGCGTCACGCGCCGTGCCCCCCGGTGTAGACCGGCGCGGGCTGCGTGAAGAACGCGTGCAGCAGGTGATAGGCCATCAGGTAGTTCTTCTGCTGGAAGCTCGCGTGCGAGATGCCGCGCATCACCGCGAACTGCTTGTCCATGTTGGGCAGCCTCGAGAAGAACGCGACCAGGTCGTCGAAACCGGCGATGCCGTCGTACTCGCCGCGCATGACGATCGTCGGCACGACGAGGTCGGCGGGGTCGAACAGCGGCAGCTTCGAGCACATGTCGACGTAGGTGCCGGTCGGCATCGAGTCGTCGAGTGCGAGGATCGCGTCGGCGAAGGCGGCGATCGTCGCGTCGTCGGCCGTGCCGGGGTGGTCGCGCGAGAAGATGCTGTGCACGAACGCCCGGTCGATCGGCCGGCGCGTCCGGGCGAGAAACTCGGGCAGCTTCTTGCGGCGCTCGGCCAGCGTCGGGCTGCCGGCGCCGGTCCACACGAACGCATCGAGCGCGAGCCGCGCGACACGCCCGGGGTGGCGCGTGGCGAACAGCCCTGCCTTGAGCGCGCCCGACGAGATGCCGTACACGAGCAGCTTGCCGGCACCGGTCTCGCGCAGGATGTAGTCGGTGCCCGCGGCCAGGTCGTCGGCCCCGTTGGCGATGTCGCAGTTGATCGCCCGGTGCTTGTCGGACCGCCCATAGCCCTCGTTGTCCATCGTCCAGGTGTCGAAGCCCCGGGCCGCGAACCAGTCCATGACCGAGGAGAACGGCCGGCCCGGCACGTGCAGGTCGAAGGTCGGCTGCGAGGCCATCGACGAGCCGTGCACGAACAGCACCGTGCCGGCGCGCCGCGCGCCTGGCGCCGGCGCCTTGCGCCACAGGAACAGGCGGACCTCGCCCCTGTTCGTCCAGTGCTCGGTGCCGCCTTCCCAGCGCACGGCCGGGCGCGCGTCGGCGGCCTCCCGCGTGGTGCCCGGCCCGGGGGCATGGTTCGATTCGGATGCGCTCACGGAGTCCTCGCCACGACGGGTTTCGGGTGCAGCCGCCCGGTCACTGCCGCGTCAGCACGACCGCCAGTTCGGCGATCCGCGACGGATGCTCGACGCGCGGGTACGGCGGCTTGGGCCACGCCCATCGATCCGACGGAAACAGCGCCCGCATCGCATTGACGTCGCAGTGGTACGGCGGGCCCTCGACCAGCCCCTGGCGCGCGCCGTCGCGCAGCGCCTGCATGAACAGCGCGCACAGCCGGCCACCCGGGCGCAGCCAGCCGTGCACCTGGCGCGCATAGTCGACCCAGTGGTCGGGGTGGATCGCACACAGGCAGGTCTGCTCGTAGACGGCGTCGAACGGCTGCGGCGCCTTCCAGGCCAGCGCGTCGGCCTGCACGACGTGCGCGCGCCCCGCCCCCGCGGCCAGCCGTGCGCGGGTGCGCTCGAGCGCTGCCGGCGTGTAGTCCAGGCCCACGACCTCGAAGCCGCGCGCGGCCAGCTCGGCGACCTCGTAGCCCGATCCGCAGCCGGGCACCAGGATCCGGCAGGGCGCCAGCGTGCCGTCGGCGATCCATTGCGCCAGCTGCGGGCTGGCCGCGCCCCGGTCCCAGGGCGTGGTGCCCGCCTCGAACTTGGACTGCCAGAACTCGATCGTGGGCCCGCTCATGCGCACGATGATAGCGGGGCTTCGTCGGCGCCGCCTGGCGCGATGCGGCAAAATGGTCCACACCAGGCCACTCCGGAAAACGCATGACACCGACCTTCCTGCCCCCGCGTTCGCCAGCCGCCCGGCGCAGGCCGTTCGCGGCCGCGGCGTTTGCTGTGTTTTCCGCGTTCGCCGCGTTTCGCGTGTTCGCCGCGTTCGCCGTGTTCGCCGTGTTCGCCGTGTTTGCCGCGTTCGCCGTGTCCGCGGTGTTCGTCGCGTTCGCCTTTCTGGGCGCGGTCGCCGTGGGGCTCGGCGGGTCGGCGGCTCACGCCGCCCCGCGCGACCTCGGCAGCCATCGGACCGAGACGCTCACCGTCACGCTGCAGGAGTTCGCAACGGGGCTCGAGCGCCCGTGGTCGCTCGCGTTCCTGCCCGACGGCCGGATGCTGGTCACCGAACGACCCGGCCGGCTGCGTCTCGTCGGTGCCGACGGCAGCGTATCCGCGCCGATCGCCGGTGTGCCCGGAGTCCACGCCGTCGGCCAGGGGGGCCTGCTCGACGTCGTGCCGAGCCCCGCGTTCGCGTCCGACCGGACGGTGTTCCTGTCCTACGCGGAACCCACCGAGCGCGGCGGTCGCACCGCCGTGGCGCGCGCCGAGCTCGACGGCGGCGCGCTGCGCAACCTGCGCGTGATCTTCCGGCAGCAGCCCGACGCGTCGGGGGGCCTGCATTGGGGTTCGCGGCTGGTGTTCGATCGCGACGGCAACCTGTTCGTCACGCTGGGCGACCGGTTCAGCCTGCGCGACCAGGCGCAGAACCTGGGCACGCACCTGGGCAAGGTCGTCAGGATCCGCCCGGACGGCGGCACACCGGCCGACAACCCGTTCCTCGCGCGCCCGGGCGCGCTGCCCGAGATCTGGTCGTACGGCCACCGTAACGTCCAGGGCGCGGCGCTGCACCCGGCCACCGGCCGTCTGTGGACACACGAGCACGGGCCGCAGGGCGGCGACGAAGTCAACGTCACGCTGGGCGGGCGCAACTACGGCTGGCCGGTGATCACGTTCGGCCGCGAGTACGTGACCGGGTTTCGCATCGGCGAGGGCACCGAGAAGCCGGGGGTCGAGCCGCCGCTGCTCCAGTGGACGCCGTCGATCGCGCCCTCGGGCATGGCTTTCTACACGGGGGAGCGGTTTGCGCCCTGGCGCGGCAGCCTGTTCGTCGGGGCGCTGAAGACGCAGCACCTGTCTCGGCTGGAGCTCGACGGCGAGCGGGTCGTGCGTGAGGAGCGCCTGCTCGAGGGG
>CAYGZN010000006.1:0-4675 GCA_964354355.1 uncultured Burkholderiaceae bacterium
GGCGTGACCGGCCGCGACCGAATCGAATGGCAATGGCTCGAACATCGAAAGCAGTCTCGCCAAGGCCTGCAGGCGCTCGCGGCGAAGGCGCGAGTCAGGGAGGCGCTCCAGCCCCGCACGCAATTCGAACTCGACAATCGTCGGCACCGCCAGGTCGGCCGGCTGCAGTGACAGCATGCGCTCGACGACCGGCGACACGCCCCGCAGGAAGTCGCTGATCGTGTTTGTGTCGAGCGCGCGGATCACGGCAGCCGTCGGTCGACGTCCGCCCCGAGCAGCGAACGGGCGGATTCCGCGGTGGGGAAGTCCGGGAAGCGTCCGGCCAGGGCAACGACGTCCTCGGGCCACTCGGACGCGGCCTGCAGGCGGATCAGCTGCGCGATCCAGCGGCTGTAGGGCAAGCCGGCAGCCCGTGCGCGGGCGCGCATCAATCGCTCGGTCTCGGCATCGAGGTACAGCGTGATTTGCGGCATCAGCATCCTCGGAGAAAGCGTCCATATACGTATACATATCAGTATAACGACTTCTTGCCCGCGACGCTGCTCCGAGCCGGCCCGCATGCCGCATCGGTGCGATTCCGCGGCCGCTGAACGGGCGGCACACTGGCCGCATGACCAACCTCGCCCTGCTCGTGTTCTGCTTCGCAGCCGGAATCGCGCTGCGCGCCAGCGGTCGCGCGCCGCCGAACGCGCCGGCGGCGCTCAACGCGTTCGTCATCCACATATCGCTGCCCGCACTGATCCTGCTGCACCTGCACGCGGTGCCACTGCGGCCTGCCGTGATCGGCGCCGCGATGGTGGCCTGGGCGCTGTTCGGACTGTCTGCAGGCTTCTTCTTCGTGGTGGGCCGGTGGACGCGGTTGTCGCCCCAGTCGATCGGCGCGCTCACGCTGACCGGGGGACTGGCCAACACCTCGTTCATCGGCGTGCCGATGATCGAGGCCTTCTACGGAACCGGTGGCGTCGCGCTCGGCCTGGTGATCGACCAGCTCGGGTCGTACCTGGCGCTTGCCACGCTGGGCATCGGGGTGGCGGCGCTGTACTCGGGCGACAGGCTGTCCGCGCGCGCGGTGCTGCGACGGATCGTGACGTTTCCGCCACTGATCGCCGTGGCCCTGGCGCTGCTGCTGCGGCCGCTTGACTACCCCGCGCCGGTCACCGGACTGCTCACGCGCCTGGGCGACACGCTGGCGCCGCTCGCCCTGGCCTCGGTTGGCATGCAACTGCGCCTGGGGGACCTGCACGGCCAGCGCCTGGCGCTGGCGCTCGGTCTGGGCTTCAAGCTGCTGCTGGCGCCGGCACTGATCGTGCTGGCCTTCGCGCTGGCCTTCGGCGTCGGCGACCAGCACGCACGGATCATCCTGTTCGAGGCCGCGATGGCGCCGATGATCGGCGCGGCGATCGTCGCGAGCGAGCACCGCCTGAACCCGCAGCTGACCTCGCTGATGGTCGGGGTGGGCATCCCGCTGTCGTTCGTCACCGTGCCCGGATGGTTCTACCTGCTCGAGCGAATCTGAAGCCTCACTTGATCGGCTTGACCCGGCTGTTGAGGTCGTTGGTGAACACGTCCGTCACCTTCATCGGCCGCTCGGGCTTGTTGGTTGCGAACGTGATGTCCATCGTCTTCTGCATCAGGTCCTGCTCGATCCAGCCCAGGCCGTTCTTGCGCGAGCGATCGGTCACGCACAGATCCATGATCTGCGGCATCGTCGCCAGCAGCGCGTCGCGGTCCAGCCCCGGCACCGCCTGCACCATGGCGTCGATCGACGCGGCGGGGTCGGCCTGCGCCTCGCGCCAGCCCTTGTGCGTGGCGCGCAGGAAACGCTCGATGAGCTTGGGGTTCTTCGCCAGCGTCTCGGTGTTCACGAAGTACGTGTGCCCGTAGATCGGCAGGCCGAAGTCGGCCCACAGCACGTTGCCGACCTGTCCCTTGCCGAGCACCTTCTCCCAGATCGCGTAGCTGGTGTACAGGTCGAACGACGCGTCGACCTCGTTGGCCAGCACGATCGCCTGCTTGCCCTCGGGCTTGACGTTGACCAGCGTGACTTTGTCCGGATCGATGCCGTTGAGCGCGGCGAACGCCGGCCACAGCACGCGGTGCGAGTCGGCCGGCGGCACCGCGATCTTCTTGCCGACCAGGTCCTTCGGCGAGCTGATGCCGGCGCTCTTGCGGAAGAACACGTTGTTGCCGGCCTTGTCGTAGACGACCGCGACCATCTTCAGGTCGGCGCCCTTGGAGATCGCCGTCAGCACCGTCGGCGCGTCCGAGATGCCCACGTCGGCCTGCTTGAGCTCGATCTTCTTGGCGCTGTCGGCCGAGCCGCTGCCGCGCAGCACGGTCAGCTCGATGTTCTCGTCCTTGTAGTAGCCCTTCTTCATCGCCAGGTAGATCGGCGAGTGGTCGGCCAGCTGGAACCAGTTCAGCTGCAGCGTGACCTTGTCCTGCGCGGCGGCGGGCAGCGCGAGCGTGGCCGCGAGCGCGGCCGTCAGCGTCGTCGCCAGCGTCTTGTTCAGCGCAGCCAGCGGCGATCGAAGGGTTCGACGGGCAGGTCTCGGAAGGGTCATCGCAATCTCCTCGCCGGCGTGCCGGCACGTTTGGGTGAGTCGTTCGAACCTGCTGCGCACCCGGCAGCGCGCGGGGGGCCTCCTCGTTGCGGGCGGCTCAGGGCGCCGCGCCCTCCGGAATCGCCCACGGCGCGACCAGCCGCTCGACCGCGACCACCACGCCGTACAGAACCAGCCCCAGTACCGAGATCAGGATCAGCGCCGCGAAGATCGACGTCGTCTCCATCGTGACGCCGCCCGCGATGATCAGCGCGCCCAGCCCGCGCTCCGACGCGACGAACTCGCCGACGATCGCGCCCAGCACCGACATCGTCGCGTTCAGCTTCAGCCCGACGAAGATGTACGGAATCGCGTTCGGAAAGCGGATCTTGCGCAGCACCTGCCAGCGGCTCGCGCGCAGCGTGCGCACCAGGTCCAGGATCTCGGGCTCGGCGCTGGCCAGCCCGACCGCCGTGTTCACCACCATCGGAAAGAACGCGATCGTCGTGCCGATGACGATGTTGGGCCAGATCCCGTAGCCGAGCCACAGCACGAACAGCGGCGCCAGCGCGATCTTGGGCAGCGTGTTGAACAGCACCAGCACCGGCATGATCGCGCGCTGCAGCCAGTCGTTCCACACGACGACGACCGCCAGCGCGATCCCCAGCACCGCCGACAGCAGGAACGCCCCGATCACCGCATAGAAGGTCGCCAGGAAGTTGGCGGTCCACTGGTAATTGGGGCGCCCGAACGCCTTGAAGGCCGCCACCGGCGACGGCAGGATGAACTCCTTGACCTGGAACCCGACCACGGCCAGCTGCCAGGCGAGCAGCAGGGCCGCGATCACCAGCAGGCTCGGCACGTAGTAGCGCAGCCCCGCCAGCAGCCCGGCCACCAGGCCGTACCGGCTCTCGTCGATAGCGGGCCCGGCCATTCAGCTGCCGTTCACAGACCCGCCGCCGCCCGCCGGCCAGCCGTCGCGCATGGCTCGCATCGACGTCCAGTCGGGCATCGCACCGCTTGCGAACCCGGGCCCGTCGAGCGATCCGATCGCCAGCAGCCCTTCGCGGATCGCCACCCGGGTGGCGCCGTGGCTGTATTCGTACAGGTCCGGGTGCGCCGCCAGGAACGCACGCTGCTCGGCTTCGGGCAGCGCCGCCATGCCGTTGACGTAGTGGTGGCCGTTGCGCTCGACGTGGCCGATGCCCAGCAGCGACACCAGCGCCAGATCCTGCTGCAGCGCCAGACCGGCCTGGATCGTCAGGTCCTCGGCGCTCATGAAGTACGTCGC
This sequence comes from uncultured Burkholderiaceae bacterium, assembly GCA_964354355.1. Lineage (GTDB taxonomy): Bacteria > Pseudomonadota > Gammaproteobacteria > Burkholderiales > Burkholderiaceae_E > CAYGZN01. Next base: position 3,835 of record CAYGZN010000006.1, read on the forward strand.
CTGCCCGGCCTCGGCGTTCCAGCGCTCGCAGCGCGCGCGGTTCAGGATCGACTTGTACAGCCCCTTGCAGGTCTTGGACGACACGCCGGTGTAGCCCAGCGCGCGCGCCTGTGGGAACGCGTCCAGCGAATCGTCGGATTCGTCGATGATCACCGGCCGATGAGCCGCCAGCGAGCGGATGTCGCGCGACAGCGCCGCGGTGCGGCGGATCGGCTGCTCGATGAAGATCACGCTGTCGGCAAGGCGGCGCAGCCGCGGCGATTCGAGCACCCGCCGCCACAGCTCGACGACGCCTTCGACTTCGTCGTACTGCTCGTTGCCGTCGAGCGACACGTGATACGGCTGCGCCAGCCGGTCCAGCACCGACGCAATCGCAGTCAGCCGCTCGACGTCGGCGGCCAGGTCGCCGCCGACCTTCAGCTTGAACCAGCGGTGGCCGTAGCGCTGCACGACCTGCTCCAGCGTCTCGGGCAAGCCGTCGCCGACCGGTGCGCGGTGGTCCGCGGCCGTGATCGGGTCGACCAGTCCCACCGTGTGGCGCGCCGCGATCGCGGGCGCGTGCGTCAGCCCGGCCAGGAATCCGGCCAGGTCGAAGCCCGCAAGGTCCGGCGCAAGCGTTGGCGCGATGCCCGGCAGGTTCTCGCGGACAGCGCGCGAGAAGGGCACGCCCAGCGCCCGGCACAGCGCGTCGAGCACCGCCCGGTCGATCAGCGCCGGCCCGAATCCGGCGACCAGCCCATTGAGGCGCGCGTCGGCACAGCGCGTCCGGTGGCCGCCATAGTGGGCGGCGAAGTGGCCGAACGCGGTGTGCGCGCCGCCGCCCCGGTACGCGTCGCCCGCC
>CAYGZN010000006.1:4775-21573 GCA_964354355.1 uncultured Burkholderiaceae bacterium
GGCGAAGTGGCCGAACGCGGTGTGCGCGCCGCCGCCCCGGTACGCGTCGCCCGCCAGCGCGATCGAGTGGCGCAGCTGCTCGAAGTTGTCGTCGTTGCTCAGTCCCGGGTCCTTGTCGAACCACTTCGGGGCGAGCAGCTCGGCCGCAGCCCCGCTCGCCTCGCGCCCGTCGGCCAGGCGGATCGTGGCACGCACGAACGCCTGCGGCGCCTCGCGCAGCGTGACCACGCCGAAGCGAAACGGCATGCGCAGCACCACGTCGCGCTCGAGGCACTCGATGCCGGCGATCGTGAAGGCGGGCGCGCCCCTCATTCCATCCCCAGCAGCTTGTAGATCCGGCGCGTATAGACGCCGAACTGCTCGTTGGTCTTCATGTCCAGCGTGCGCGGGTGCGCCAGCTCGATCGCGAAGTTGTCGGCCATCCGGGCCGGGCCTGCGGTGAACACGACCACGCGGGTGCCCAGGAACACCGCCTCGGAGATGCCGTGGGTCACGAAGACGATCGTCTTGCCCGACTCCTTCCAGATCCGCAGCAGCTCCAGGTTCATCTTCTCGCGCGTCAGCGCGTCCAGCGCGCCGAACGGCTCGTCCATCAGCACCAGCCGCGGGTCGTGCACCAGCGCCCGCGCGATCGCGGCGCGCTGCTGCATGCCGCCGGACAGCTCGTACGGGTACTTGTCCTCGTTGCCGGTCAGCCCGACCAGCGCCAGCAGGTCGCGGGCGCGACCGCGTGCAGCGGCCATCGGCAGGCCCAGGATCTCGGCCGGCAGCAGCACGTTGTCGATGATCCGGCGCCACTTCAGCAGCAGCGGCGCCTGGAACACCATGCCGACGTCGCGCGCGGGGTCGAACGGATGCGTGGCCGAGCCGATCCGCACCTCGCCGCCGTCATGCGGGTGCAGCCCCGACAGGATCTTGAGCAGCGTGGACTTGCCGCAGCCCGACGGCCCGACCAGCGACACCAGCTCGCCGGGCATCACGTCGAAGGTCGCGTCCGAGATCGCCAGGTGCTCCTTGCGCCCGGTCCGGTAGACCTTGCGCACGCCGGCCAGGTGGATGAACGGCTCTTCGCTCACGCGACCCTCGCGTCGCGCACGACCAGCAGCCGCTCGAGCAGCAGCACCATCCCGTACAGCAGCATGCCGATCAGCGTGATCAGCAGCACCGCCATGAACATCGCCGGCGTGTCCAGCGTGACCTGCACCTGCAGCATCAGGTAGCCCAGCCCCCTGTCGGAACCCAGGAATTCGCCGACCACCGCACCCGCCACCGCCAGGATCGACGCCACCTTCATGCCGGAGAAGATGTACGGCAGTGCCCCCGGCAGCTGGATCTTCGTGAACAGCTGCCAGCGCGAGCCGCGCAGCGAGCGCACCAGATCGAGCAGCTCGGGTTCGATCTCGCGCAGGCCGCGCGCGGTGGTCAGCAGGATCGGGAACACGGCGATCGAGAACGCCATCAGCGTGTTCGGGAACACGCCGTACTTGAACCAGACGATGATCAGCGGGCCCAGCGCCACCTTGGGGATCATGTTCAGCGTGACCAGCAGCGGCAGGAACAGCGCTTCGAGCGTGTGCGACCAGGTGAACACCAGCGCCAGCAGCACGCCGACCCCGAGCGCCAGCAGGTAGCCGCCGAAGATCTCGGTGCCGGTCACCGCGATGTTGGACCACCAGCCGTAACTGGGGTTCAGCAGCGCGTTGAGCGTCGCCTGCGGCGAGGGCATCACGAACTTGGGCACGTTGCCCAGCTCGACGAACAGGTACCACGCCACCACCAGCCCGACGTGGGCGATGATCGCGAAGGTCCATCGAGACGCGTTCGAATTCAGTCGGTCCATCGGTTCATTTCCCGTCGAGCCGGTGCCGCGTCACGCGTCCAGCCAGCGCGGCAGATTCTCGCGCACGAAGTCGTCGTCGGCGAGGTCCGCGTGCTCGCGGCAGACGCGGTCGATCTCCTGCGCCTGGCCGGGCGACAGCTGCTCGTCGGGGTCCAGGCACCAGGCGCCTTCGAGAAGCCCCTGGCGGCGCAGCACCTCGTGGCACCCCGGGATGCAGCCGGCAAACGCGTGGGCGACGTCGAAGAACGCGCTGTTGCAGTCGGTGACGCGGGCGTCCAGCGCCAGCAGGTCGTCGTCCACCCGGTCCTCGACGATCGCGCGCTGCACGCGCTCGTGCAGCTGCACCGCGCTGCGGGTCCACACGCTCCAGTGCCCGAGCAGGCCGCCGCGGATGCGCACGCGCACCTCCTCGACGCCCTGCGGGGTCGTGTGCCGCACGGCCAGCGGCGTCACCAGGTCCAGCACGATGTGGTCGTCGTTGCCGGTGTACAGCGTCACGCGGTCCTCGGCACCGGCCATCACGACGCCGCGGGCGACGTCCAGCGTGCGGTAGCGGTCGAACGGCGCGATCTTGATCGCGATCACGTTCGGGATCGCTGCAAAGCGCCGCCAGAATTCGGCCGGCAGCGCAATGCCGCCGACGGCCGTCTGCAGGTAGAAGCCCACCAGCGGCACCTCGGCGGCCACCGTCGCGCAGTGCTCGACCAGCTCGTCGATGCCGGCGCCCTTCATCGCGGCCAGCGACAGCATGCCGGCGTGATAGCCCAGGCCCCGCGCCAGCCTCGCCTCGCGCACCGCCTGCCCGGTGCGCCCGGCCAGTCCGGCGATCATCACCAGCGGCCGCCCGGTCCACTGCCGCGCGGCGGCGGCGGCCAGCTCCAGCACCGGCTCGTACAGCCCGACGTTGCGGATCGCGAACTGGGTCGAGTGCACGCCCACGGCCAGCCCGCCGGCGCCGGCGTCGACGTAGTAGCGCGTCAGCGCGCGCTGGCGGCGCGCGTCGAGCCGGCGCTGCGCGTCGAGCGCCAGCGGATGCGCCGGGATCACCGTGCCCCGGCGCAGCAGCGCGAGCACGTCCTCGGGCAGTTCGGACCAGTGCATCGTCGCCGGGCCCGTGCTATCTTGTAACCATTCGGTTAACTTAGCGCACGGCCGTGGCAGCGTCAATGACCGCGGCCGCGTCGACATCCGCGCCTCGTCGTGGGCGCCCCGGACGGCGGCGCGGCCGACGGCGGGTCTGCAGCGTGGGGCACCCGCGCGGGGCTTCGGCGTTGACACTGCGCGAAGCGTGTCGATACCATCGGCCGTCCCGCCGCGGCCGCGCCGGTCATTCGAGGAGACGATCACATGAACGCTCGCGCAACGCTCGCCCTGGTCCTGGCTGCCGCGTCCGCTTCCTTCGGGGCCCTGCCCGCGATGGCCCAGACCAAGGTCGACTTCATCCTGAACTGGGTGCCCGGCGGTGACCATGCCCCGTACTACTACGCCAAGAAGATGGGCTGGTATGCCAAGGAGGGCATCGACCTGAACCTCGAGCCCGGGCGCGGCTCGGCGCTGGCCACGCAGAAGGTCGGCGCGGGCGCCAACCCGATCGGCCTGGCCGACATGGCCGGCGTGCTGGTGGCCAAGGGCAAGGGCGCCGACCTGGTCGCCGTCTACAACGTCTACGCCAACTCGCCGCAGGGCCTGTACTGGCTCAAGAGCTCGGGCATCAAGTCGGTCAAGGACCTGGCCGGCAAGAAGATCGGCAACCCGGCGGCCGACGGCGCGCGCACGATGTGGCCGGCCCTGGCCAAGGCCAACGGCATCGACCCCAAGTCGGTCACCTGGGTCAACATCGACGCCAATGCCAAGCTGTCGGCGCTCAAGGCCAAGTCGATCGACGCAACGACCTCGTTCTACAACATCCACCACATCTTCCAGGGCGAGCTGGGCGACGACATGGGCTTCCTGGCGTGGCGCGACGCCGGGCTGAATCCGTACGGCAACTCGATCGTCGTCAACGCAGAGTTCCTGGCCAAGAACAAGCCGCTGGTCGATCGGTTCGTGAAAGTCACGCAGCGTGCATTCGCGGCCTGCGTCAAGGACCCCAATCCCTGCGTGGCGGCACTGGTCGAGGCCAACGGCGCGCTCAAGTTCGACAACGAGATGACCAACTGGAAGCTCGTCGAGGTGCTGATGAGCGACAAGTACGCGCGCGAGATGGCGCTGGGCATCCACGAGGACGGCCGGATGGCCGCCGACTACGAACTGGTCCGCGAGTACATCGGCGTGGACAAGCCGTTCGACGTCAAGACCACCTACACCAACGAGTTCCTCGACCGCTCGGTCAAGATGACCAAGTGAGCGGCGACGCGCGGCTCGATTTCCTGGTGTCGCGGCAGGACCTGAGGGCCTGCCGCGTCGATCGATCCGATCCGCCCGCCCCGGGCGGGCTCGCGCCGGGTCGCGTGCGGCTGCGCATCGAGCGGTTCGCGTTCACCGCCAACAACATCACCTACGCGGTGTTCGGCGACGCGATGTCGTACTGGAAGTTCTTCCCGGCCCCCGAGGGCTGGGGCCGCATCCCGGTGTGGGGGTTCGCCACAGCCGAGGCGACGAACCACGCCGCGGTCGCCGCCGGGGATCGCTTCTACGGGTACCTGCCGATGTCCACCCACGTCGAGGTCGAGCCCGACCGGGCCGGCGCAGCGGGCTTCTTCGACGGGGCCGCGCACCGCAGGCCGCTGCACGCCGTCTACAACCAGTACCTGCGCACGAGCACCGACCCGGGCTACGACCCGGGCACCGAGGCGCAGCAGATGCTGCTGCGCCCGCTGTTCACCACGTCGTTCCTGATCGACGACTTCCTCGCCGACAACGCGTTCTTCGGTGCGCGCACCGTGATTCTGTCGAGCGCGTCGTCCAAGACCGCGTACGGGCTGGCCTTCCTGCTCGCGCAGCGCGGCCGCGACGCCTGCGAAGTGGTCGGACTGACGTCGGCGGCCAATCGCGCGTTCGTCGAGCGGCTCGGCTGCTACCACCGCGTGCTGACCTACGACCAGCTGGCGACGCTGCCCGCGGACCGGCCGGCCGTCTACGTCGACATGTCGGGTGACGCCGGCGTGCGCGCGACGCTGCACCACCACCTGCTCGACGCGCTCAGGCACGACTGCGCCGTCGGCGGCACGCACTGGGACCGCGTGGGCCAGGGCGAGCGGCTGCCCGGGCCGCGACCGACGCTGTTCTTCGCGCCGGCGCGGTTCGCCGTGCGGGCCGGCGACTGGGGCGGCGGCGCGGCGGTCTCGCAGCGCATCGCCACCGCCTGGACGGCGTTCCTGTCGCGCGTGCGCGGCGACGACGGCTGGATGCAGGTGCTCGAGGCGCATGGACCCGTCGCGCTCGAGCAGGTGTATCGCGAGGTGCTCGAGGGCCGCGCACGCCCCGAGCAGGGCCACCTGCTGAGCCTGCAGCCGCGGTGAGCCGTCCCGCCCACTGAGTTCGCACCCCCCGCCGAGTTCGCGCCACCGTGCGCCTGCCCACCTACAGCGAGCTGGTCATCGGCCTGATGCGCCGGCTGCTGCGCGGCTGGGTGCAGACCCAGGTGGTCGCACCCGAGGCCTTTGCTGCCGCGATCGACCGCGGCCAGCCCGTGTGCTACGCGCTGCAGTTCCGCCAGCTGTCGGCGCTGCTGGTGCTCGACGAGGAGACGCGCCGCCACGGTCTGCCGGTGCCGCTGGCGCCGCTGAGCGCGACGGGCGCCGGCACGGGCGACGCCACCACCCACGCAGCGGCCGCGACCGGGCGCCTGCTGGAGCGCCACGCGTTCTTCTACCTGACTGCGAGCGGACAGCCCTCGCCGCTGAAGAGCCAGGGCTACCGCTACGCGCCGCGCCTGGCGCGGCTGGTTTCGGCGGTGCGTGCCGACCCGTCGCTGGACGTGCAGATCGTCCCCGTGAACGTCTTCTGGGGGCGCGCGCCGAAGAATCAGGACTCGATCGTCAAGGCGCTGCTGGCCGAAGGCTGGGCGATCCCCGGGTCGCTGCGCCAGCTGATGCGCGTGATGATCCATGGACGGCAGACGCTGCTCAAGTTCGGCGAGCCGATCTCGCTGCGCGCAACGCTGCAGGACGACGCCGACGACGTGCTGCCGGTGCGGCGCGTGGCGCGCCTGCTGCGCGCCGACTTCCGCCTCGAACGCGAGCGCGTCATCGGCCCCAACCTGTCGCACCGGTTCACGCTGATCAATGCCGTCGTGGCGGCGCCCGCCGTGCAGCAGGCGATCGAGGACGAGGTCCGCGTTCGGCACGTGGTGCGCGACAAGGCCGAGCGCAGCGCGCGCCGCTATGCGTGGGAGATCGCGTCCAACTACTCGTACCCGTTCATCCGTGCGTTCGACCTGGCGCTGCAGCTGCTGTGGAACCGGCTCTACGACGGCGTCTCGGTGTTCCGCTTCGCCGACGTCCGGGAGGCGGCCGCCGGCGCCACCGTCGTCTACGTGCCCTGCCACCGCAGCCACATCGACTACTTGCTGCTGTCGTTCCTGATCTACTACGAAGGCCTGCCGCCGCCGCACGTGGCCGCCGGCGCCAACCTGAACCTGCCGGTGGTGGGCCCGCTGCTGCGCCGGGGCGGTGCGTTCTTCCTGCGGCGCAGCTTCAAAGGCCTGCCGCTGTACGGTGCGGTGTTCGGCGAGTACCTGCACGAGATGATCCGGCGCGGCTTTGCGATCGAGTACTTCGTCGAAGGCGGGCGCAGCCGCACCGGCCGGACGCTGGCGCCCAAGGCCGGGCTGCTGGCGATGACCGTCGAGAGCTGGCTGCGCGAACCGCAGCGCCCGGTCGTCTTCGTGCCCGTGTACATCGGCTACGAGCGCGTGCTCGAGGGCGACACCTACATCGCCGAGCTCTCGGGCAAGCCCAAGCAGAAGGAGTCGCTGCTCGGGCTGGTGAGGTCCGCCCGCAAGCTGCGCGAGCACTTCGGCCAGGTGCACGTCAACGTGGGCGAACCGATCCGGCTGGCGTCGTGGATCGAGCCCTTCGCCCCGCTGGCCGACGCGGCGCGCCAGCGCGCGGCCGTCGACCGGCTGGCGCTGGAGATCGTCACCCGCATCAACGACGCGGTGGTCGTCAACCCGGTCAACCTGGTGTCGCTGGCGATGCTGGCCGCGCCGCGCCATGCGATGGACGCCGAGCAACTGGCCGGGCAGATCGACCTGCTGCGCGCGCTGATCGGGCGCGTGCCGTACTCGGCGCGGCTGCAGCTGACCGCGCTCGACGGCGCTCAGGTCGTGGCGCGCGCCGAGCGCACCGGCCTGCTGGCGCGCATTGCGCATCCGCTGGGCGACGTGCTGCAGGTCGCACCGGGCCAGGCCGCGCTGCTGGCGTACTTCCGCAACAACGTGCTGCACGCCTACGCGATCCCGGCGCTGCTGGCCTGCCTGCTGTCGCAGAACCCGTCGATCCCTTCGCGGCAGCTGCAGGAGATCAGCCGCCGCGTATTCCCGTTCCTGCGGGCCGAGCTGTTCCTGTCGTGGGACGACGCATCGCTGGGTCCGCGCATCGAGGACACGCTGCACACGTTCGTCGAGCTCGGACTGATCACGCCCGAGCCGGGAACCGAGTCGCGATTCGGACGGCCCGCTCCGGGCGCGGCGGGCTCCATCGCGCTGCACTCGCTGGCGCAGGTGATCCGCCAGCCGCTGGAGCGCTTCTTCATCACGCTGGCGGTGCTCACCGACCGGGGCTCCGGCACGATGTCGCCGGCGGCGCTCGAGGACCTGTGTTACCTGCTCGCGCAGCGCATGTCGTTCCTGCACGAGACCGGCTCGCCGGAATTCTTCGATCGTGCACCCTTCAGGTCGATCATCGCGACGCTCGGGGAGCTCGGATGGGTGCACACCGTCGAGGGCCTTCTCTCGTTCGGCGTGCAGCTGCAGGAGGCGGCCGCCGATGCCGACGCGCTGCTGTCGTCCGAGGTGCGCCTGGCGATTGCGCAGGTGACCCGGCTGTCGCCTGAGGACGTCAAGCGGGCCGAACAGGCTTTCGCCCGGTCGTGATGCCCAGGCGCGCACAAGCGCGATAGGATGTGCCCCACCTGACCGACCCCCGACGAGGCCCATGAGCACCGCACGCACCCCCGCCAAGAGTTCCCCCAAGTCCCGCGCAGGCGCCGCCGCGGCGCGCCGTGGCACGCGGGCGTCACCCGCGTCCGGTGATTCGGCTCCGGCACGCGAGGCGACCCGCAAGGCGACCCGCAAGGCAGCCGCCGACGCTGCGCCGGTCGCGGCCCGCGCCGGGATCGACCTGTCGGTGCTCGGACTGGCGCGCGAGGTGCGACAGTGGGCCGACGCGGTGCTCGGCCTGGCCAAGATGGCGGGCAGCGGCGCCGGACTGGCGCTGACCGCCGCGCAGCCGCTGATCGGCGGTCCGGCCGGCTCCAAGTCGCTGCGCCGCACCGGGGCCGCACTCAAGGACCTGCGCGAGGCGGCGGGCCTGAGCCTGCGCGAACTGGGCGACGCGATCGGGATGGGCGACCCCGAGACGCTCGAGTCGATCGAGAGCGGGCGAGCCGCGATCCCGTTCGAGATCATCCTGCGCCTGGCCGCGGTGCTGGGCCGCAACGACCCGCTGCCCTTCATCCTGAACCTGGCCCGCCAATCCAACCCGCGGATCGCCAAGGCGCTGGAGGATCTGGGCGTCGGGCGGCTGATCATCCACGCCGGGCGCGAGCGCGAGTTCGTGAACCTGTACCGTGCGCAGGACGAGCTGCGCGAGATGTCCGACGAGGAGTTCGCCGCGCTGCTGCACTTCGTGGGCGGCGCCGTGAAGCTGGTCGTGGCGCAGCGGCGCGCGGCCGGCAAGCGGCCCACCTGAAGCAGCTGGCGGAGTCGAGACCGTGAACGACGCCATCCGACCGTTTCGCATCGCCGTCCCGGACGCGGTGCTGCAGGACCTGCGCGCGCGCCTGCGCAACACCCGCTGGCCCGACGCGGAACTCGTCGACGACTGGAGCCAGGGCGCCCCGCTGCGCTGGATCCGGGACGTGTGCCGCCACTGGGCCGAGGGCTACGACTGGCGCAGCCGCGAAGCGGCACTGAACCGGTTCGAGCAGTTCGTCACCGAGCTCGACGGCCTCGACGTGCACTTCATCCACGCGCGCTCGCCGCACGCCCACGCAATGCCGCTGCTTCTCACGCACGGCTGGCCCGGCTCGGTGGTCGAGTTCCACAAGGTGATCGAGCCGCTGACCGATCCGGCCGCGTTCGGTGGCGACGCCGCCGACGCCTTCCACGTCGTGTGCCCGTCGCTGCCCGGCTTTGCGTTCTCGGGCAAGCCGACCACCACCGGCTGGGGTGTCGAGCGCATCGCGAAGGCTTGGATCGCGCTGATGGCCCGGCTCGGCTACGGCCGCTACGGTGCGCAGGGCGGCGACTGGGGCTCGGCGGTCACCGGCACGGTGGGCGGCCTCGACCCGCAACACTGCGCCGGCATCCACGTGACGCTGGCGATGGACACGGCCCCGAAGGTCGAGGGCGAGCCCACGAAGGAGGAGCAGCGGGCGCTCGAGGGCATCGAGTTCTACCGCAAGTGGGACTCGGGCTACTCGATGCAGCAGGCCACGCGGCCCCAGACGCTGGGCTACGGCCTGACCGATTCGCCGGCCGGACAGGCCGCGTGGATCCTGGAGAAGTTCTGGGCCTGGACCGACTGCGACGGCCACCCCGAGAACATCCTGGGCCGCGACGAGCTGCTCGACAACGTGATGCTGTACTGGGTGACCGCGTCGGCGGCCTCTTCGGCGCGGCTGTACTGGGAGAGCTTCGGCAAGCGCGGCAAGCGGCTGCCGGTGGACGTGCCGACCGGCGTGGCCGTGTTCCCGAAAGAGATCGTCACCCCGGTGCGGTCCTGGATGGCGCCGCGCTATCGCAACATCCGCCACTGGAGCGAGATGCCCCGCGGCGGCCACTTCGCCGCGTTCGAGCAGCCGGAGCTGTTCGTGGGCGAAGTGCGGACGTTCTTCCGGACGCTGCGCTGAGGATCGCTGACGCCGCGACCCTCAACTCACGTTGCGTTGCCGCCCGGCCCAGAAGGGTTTGCGCAGTTCGGTCTTGAGGACCTTGCCGGCGCCCGACAGCGGCAGCGCATCCCGAAACTCGACGCTGCGCGGGCACTTGTAGCCGGCGATCAGCGTGTGGCAGTGCGCGATCAACTGTTCTGCGGACGCCTGCGCCCCGGGCTTGAGGACCACCACCGCGTGGACGGCCTCGCCCCACTGCTCGCTGGGGATGCCGACGATCGCGCTGGCGCCGACCGCCGGGTGCTGCGCCAGCGCGTTCTCGACCTCGGCCGAGTAGACGTTCTCGCCGCCGGTGACGATCATGTCCTTGAGCCGGTCGACGACGAAGATGAAGCCGTCGTCGTCCATGTAGGCGCCGTCGCCGGTGTGCATCCAGCCGTCGCGCACCGCGTTCGCGGTCAGCTCGGGCTTGTTCCAGTAGCCCTGCATGACGCCCGGACCGCGCACCGCCACCTCGCCGACGGTGCCGCGCGGCACCTCCCGGCCGTGGGTGTCGACGATGCGTACCTCGCAGATCATCGTCGCGCGCCCGGCCGAGCGCAGCTTGCCGGCCTTCGGTCCCTCGGTCGTGTGATACCCGGGTGGCAGGATCGTGGCGATCGGCGCCAGCTCGGTCATGCCGTAGGCCTGCGCGAACCCCGCGTTCGAGAACAGTGCCATCGCCCGCCTGAGCACCGCCTCGCTGATGACCGAAGCGCCATACAGCACGCACTCGACGCTGCGCAGGTCGTACCGGGCAGCGTCCGGATGGTCGGCGACCATCTGGATCATCGTGGGCACCAGCAGCACGTGCGTGATCTTCTGGTCCTGCAGCAGCTGCAGCGTGCCGGCCGGCGTGAACGTCGGCGCCATGACGAAGGTGGCGCCGGCATACGCGTTGCCGTTCATCAGGGCGCCGGCGGCCAGGTGGAACATCGGCGCGACCAGCAGGGCGCGGGCCTCGGCGTGCGTCAGGCCCTCGGCCAGCGCGGTCAGCGCATTGGCCGCGAGGTTCTCGTGGCTCAGCGTGACGCCCTTCGGAAAACCGGTGGTCCCACCGGTGTAGAACACGCCGGCCAGGTCGCTGCCTGCACGACCCGCGTCGGGCATCGGCGCCGTGTCGGCCAGCAGGCTCTCGTAGGACAGCGCACCGGGCGGGGCGTCACCGTCGCCGACGTAGACGACGGTCTTGAGCGCGGCGCACTTCTTCTTCAGCTCGTCGACCATGCCCTTGAACTGATCGTCGACCAGCAGGATCCGCGTGCCGCAGTCGTCCAGCGAGTAGGCGACTTCGGCCGCGCTCCAGCGGAAGTTCACCGGGTTGACGGCGCCACCGCCCCACCAGGTGCCGAAGTAGTACTCCAGGTAGCGGTCGGAGTTCAGCGCCAGCATCGCCACGCGGTCGCCGGAGTCCATGCCGAGCGTGCGCAGCGCGGCGGCCAGGCGCGCGACCCGCTCGCCGTACTGGCGGTAGGTCTGCTCGCGTTTGCCGAACACCGTGGCGACCCGTTCGGGGGTCTGCTGCACCGCGCGGTGCAGTCCCTGGGTCAGATAGAGCGGCATCGGCGTGTCTCCAGGTAATCCGACCATGATGGCTCGGGCGGCGACGATCCGCAACCGACGTGCGTGCCCGTATCCGAACCGTGCTGCGCAGATCGACTGTGCGCCTGCTTCATGCAGGATCCAACGGGCGTCGATACACCGTCACCTGTCCACGCGGATCCGCAGCGCGGCGACGGCCGATCGCTCTGCCGACTGCGCCGCAGCATCGAATTCGATTGCTGGCGGAATGCGTGCGGCGCACACTCGGTCGCCGGCCATCCTGGCCGGCCACGCCGATGCCGGGCCGTCTCGGACTGGCGGGGCGCACACCACCCAGGGAGGGCACGATGATCTTCATGACCATCTACACGTTTCGCCCGGAACAGAGAAAGCAGGCCGTGGCACGATTCCTGGAAACCGGCGGCGCGCCGCCGCCAGGGGTCAAGATCCTGGCGAGATGGCACGATGTGGGCGGGTGCAGGGGCTACACGATCGAGGAATCCGACGATGCGACGGCGATCTCCGCTTTCGGCTATCGCTGGAACGACCTGATGACGCTGGAGACCTTTCCGGTGATCAACGACGAGCAGCTGGGCAAGGTGCTGACGTCCTGAGGTTGCAGCGCCTGCGAAGCGCGGCGCGCCCCGTCGCCGCAAAACCGAGCCGGCCGCCCGGCCGGCTCGTACCGAACCCGCCATCAGTCGCCCGTCGCTTCTCGCCCGACGCCCGTCGGTCGTCTATCATCGCGGGACCGAGGTCGAGCCCTCGCTGCCGGCTGCTCGCCACATCCGACTCGCCACGGCCGCCTCGCCACGCAAGGACCTTTCGAGATGAAACTCTTCTATCACCCGGCGTCCACCACCAGCCGCCCGATCATGCTGTTCGCCGCCGAGAACGGCGTCGCGCTCGACATGCAGGTGGTCGACCTCTTCACCGGCGAGCAGTATCAGCCGCCTTTCGAGGCCGTCAATCCGAACCACCTGGTGCCGGTGCTGGAGGACGGCGCATTGCGACTCACCGAGAGTTCGGCCATCCTGAAGTACCTGGCAGAGAAGATTGGCTCGCCGCTGTACCCGAAGGACCTGCAGCAGCGCGCGCGCGTCAACGAGCGCATGGACTGGGTCAACACGCAGCTGTGCCGCGACTTCGTCTACGGGTTCGTCTATCCGCAGATCTTCCCGTTCCACAGGCGGCGCAGCGACGAGGCGCAGGACGCCACGCTGCAGTGGGGCAAGGAGCGGGCGCAGGGCTGGATGAAGGTGCTCAACGATCACGTCCTCGGGACGGGCCACGCCTACCTGTGCGGCGACGCCATCACGATCGCCGACTATTTCGCGTCGTCGTTCGTGGCGCTCGGCGAACTCACCGGCAGCGACTTCTCCGCGTATCCCAACGTGAAGCGCTGGCTGGCCCGTATGAAGGCGCTCAAGAGCTGGAAGCAGGTCAACGAAGCCATCGACGGCTTCGGCGCCACGCTCAAGGGCACCCCGATGGTGACCGTCTGACCACGGCGGCCCGGTACTTTCCAAGGAGCGCTGCCCCATGATCAGGAAGCTGCATCACAACGCCTACCGGTGCCGCGACTCGGAGCAGACGCGGCGCTTCTACGAGGAGTTCCTCGGGCTGCCGCTGGCGGGCACACTCGAGATCAAGGAAACCAAGAGCGGCCGGGCCACCCAGACGCTGCACACCTTCTATCGCCTGGACGACGGGTCGTTCCTCGCGTTCTTCGAGGCGCCCGACATGCCGTTCGACTTCAAGAAGCAGCACGACTACGACCTGCACATCGCGCTCGAGGTGGATGCCCCGGTGATCCCGCAGATGATGGCCAAGGGCAAGGCTCAGGGCATCGACACGCGCGGCGTCTCCGACCACGGCTTCATCGACTCGATCTACTTTCGCGACCCCAACGGCTACGTGATCGAGCTGTGCGCCAAGCGCGCCGGCCACGATGCGGCGATGGATCCGGCCACCAACGGCGCGCGCGAGAAGCTGCAGCGGTGGACGGCCGCGCGTCAGTCGGACTCACCCGCCTGAATCGACCGGGCGCTCGGATCCAATCAGCCATGGCAGTCATCGTCCAGTACGTGTTCAAGGCAGTGCCCGGCGCAAGCGTGGCCAAGTTCATGGAGCAAGTGCAGTCCGGCGCGGCATTGTGGAAGAAGCACGGCGCCGCCCCCAGGGTCTGGACCGTCAGCGTCGGCGAAATCGGCAACACGGCGTTCAGCGCCGAGTTCAAGAGCTACGCCGATTACGCCAAGGTGATGGAGTCCCTGACCGCCGATCCGGATTTCAGGGCGTGGCAGGCCAAGAGCCAGGAATCGGGAACCTCCGAGTGGGTCCGCAGCAACCTGCTGCGCGAACTGACGCACTGACGCCGAGGCGTCGGCGCCGGGCGCTCAATCCGGATCGGTCCGCGATTCGAGCCGCCTGAACGACACGAGCAGCGCCAGGTCGTAGGCGATCTTCAGCGCGCCGCCGGCTACCAGCGGCGCGCTGAGCATTCCGGCGGCCAGCATCGCGCCGGCCAGCGTCGGGCTGGCGGCCGAGGCCAGGCTGCGCGGCACGGCCGTGAAACTGGCGGCGGCCGCGCGCTCGGGCGGCGTGACCGCGGCCATCACGAAGGCGGTGCGCGTGGGCACGTCCATCTGCGACAGCGCGCTGCGCACGAACAGCAGCGCCAGCGCTGCGGGCAGGCTCGACGACAGCGCGGCCAGGATCAGGCACACGTTGGCCGGGATGTGCGTGAACACCATGGTGTTGAGCAGCCCGATGCGCTTCGCGACCATCGGTGCCGCCAGCTGCGAGCCGGCCGACAGCAGCCCGGACCAGAAGAAGAACGCGCCGGCCTGCGCCAGCGACAGCCCGAAGCGCTCGAACAGCCACAGCGTCATCAGCGAGTTCACGACCAGTCCGCCGGCGAAAGCGTCGACGCTGAACAGCGCCGCCAGACGGAACACGATCCCGCGGGAAGGGCCCAACGGCGCAGGCCGTGTGGCGGCGTGCGCGGGCGTCGCGGGCAGCCGGCGATAGAGCCACCACACCGTCGCGCCGATCAGCGCATACAGCACGAACATCGCGCGCAGGCCGTCGAGCAGTCGAATGCCCGCAACCGCCGCCAGCCAGGTAGGCAGCCCCGAGGCCAGCGCTCCGACCGCCGCGCACAGCGCGCCGGCCAGCGAGTAGCGCGCAAACAGTGCGGTGCGGGTGTCGCCGCCGGCGGCGTCGGCCAGTCGCGCGTGCTCCAGCGGCAGGAACACGCTGACGTCGCCCGAACTCGGGTTCAGCGTGCCGACGAAGGCCACGACCAGCAGCGGCCAGAACGTCGACAGGCCGGCAAAGCCCAGCCCGGTGGCGACCATCAGCAGCGCGGCCGCCGCCAGCAGGCGCTGCGACGGCCAGCGGTGGCCGATCACGCCGACGGCCACCGTCGCCATCGCCGAACCGGCGAGCGTCGCGGTGCTCAGCAGTCCGACGTCGAACGGATCGAAGCCCAGCACCAGCAGGTAGGCGGGCAGCAGCACCGCGACGTAACCGTCGGCGAAGGCGCGCAGCGCGCGCCCGATCAGCAGGGGCCGGGCGGACGCGTGGACGCCCGCCGGAAGGACGTTCAGCCGACCACCACCTCGCTGATCTGCATCACGGGCGCGATGTCGGTGTAGTTCGGGATGTCCGCCATGATGGCCTGCGCATTCGGACCGAACCCCTTTTGGAACGACTCGACCGAATCACAGAAGATGTGGCACATGCCCACGTAGGTCGCCGGCGCGCCCGGCGCGCCGCCGGCCAGGCCCTTGTCCACCGTGTAGGACTTGCAGGCATCGCCCATCTTGGCCTTGACCATCGGCATGTGCTTGTCGCGGTAGTACTCGTGATCGAAGCGGGCGCCGGGTGTGTTGGGGTACATCACGCTGATCTTGATCATGCTGCGTCTCCTGGGTTGCGATGGGGGGCGTTCGACGCGGTCGCGGCTCGGCCGGCCTGCCAGCATAGGTAGTCGCAGGATCGCGCGCAACGGTTTTCTTGTGCGCGCCCGAATGCCCACGCAGAATGGCGCGCCGTTTACACTGCGCGGTCGCCGACGTGCACGAGCGCCTGACGGCGCGCATCATGGAACTCGACATCGAGGTGCACGAGTACGAGTTCCAATGCCGGCGCACGTTCGATGGGCCGGGCAAGGCGAAACCGTGAGTCCTTCGACCGGCCGCGCCGGCAGCGTCGACGAGCGCAGCGCCGACGACGTGACGCGGACGCGCAGCCCCGTGGCTATCGATCTGCCGAAGGAAGTCAGCTCGCAGCGAACCTGTCCAGGGCGGCAAAGCACTTGTTCGTGTCACAACCAGTACTCCCAGATCCGGGCCAACCACTCCGTGAGTCGAAGGCGTAGCGGGCGGCGCTCCCACTGCGCCAGCGTGACCGCGTCGGACGCTTCCAGGTCCTTCTCGAACATCGCCTTCACCTGGTCGCCGAACTCTACCCCCAGCACCACCGCGTTCAGCTCGTAGTTGTGAAGGAAGCTGCGCCAGTCGAGGTTGGTCGACCCGACAGTGGCCCACACACCGTCGACCAGCGCCGTCTTGGAATGCAGGATCACGTCGCGCCGCTCGTAGATCTTCACGCCCGCCTTCAACAGCTGCTCATAGGAGCCGCGCCCGGCATGGAACACCAGCCACGAGTCGGTCCGGCTGGGAAGGATCAACTTCACGTCGACGCCGCGCCGGGCGGCTGCCTCGAGCGAGGCGAGCAGCTGCGGGTCGGGGACGAAGTACGCGTTGGTCAGTTGTACGCTGGTTTCTGCGCTGCCGATGGCCGAAAGCAGCGTGGCATAGATCAGGCTGAAAGGCTCGTCGGGCGAGCTGCCGATCGCGCGCACCACCTGTCGGCCGCTGCTCTCGGGTCGTGGAAAGTAGTTCTTCGTCGTCAGAGGATCGCCTTTCTGGCTTTCCCAGCTTGCGAGGAAGAGCTTCTGAAGTTCGGCGACCACCGGCCCCTGCAGCTGAAGGTCGGTGTCGCGCCACGCCGGGCTGCCGTCCGGTCGGCGACGCGAACCCGGGCCGGACGAGCCGCCGGAGTACACGCCGCTGATGTTGATGCCGCCGAGGAACGCCGTTAGCCCGTCGACGATCAGCAGCTTGCGGTGGTCGCGCTGATTCAGCTCCCATTCCTTGCGCGCCGCAGAGGGGTCGATGGGATTGAATTCCAGCACCTTGATCCCGCTCTCGGCCAGCCGCTCGAAGAAGGCGACCGGCGTGCCGACGGTGCCCACGCTGTCCCGGATGAGATTGACCTGGACGCCTTGCCGCTGCTTGTCGATCAGGGCCTGTGCAAAGCGCTGGCCGACCTCGTCGTCGTCCAGGATGTAGGTCTCCATGTTGATGT
>CAYGZN010000007.1:0-20759 GCA_964354355.1 uncultured Burkholderiaceae bacterium
ACCGACACGCCGCAGTCGGCGCCGCGAGTCACCTCGATCACTCTGTTCGCTTCGGCCTGCGAACCCACCAGGCAGTCCGCCAGCAAGAGCGTGGACAGCGACATGCTGAACCACCCCACGCAAGCATAGTCGCGAAGCCACTGCCGATCCGTACGGTGTCGCACAAGACGCGACCCGCGCAGCCGCTCGCGTCGATCGCCTTCGGAAGACCGCCGGAGTCCGGTTTGAGCAGACCGAACCCTTACGTTAGCATGCGCGGAAACGTCCCATCGCCCGAAACGTCCGATCGCCCGTACAAACAGTTTGGTAAGCCCATGCTCGTCGCGATCAACGTACCGGTGGACGCGCAGTCCCGGATTCAATGACGAGGCCTGTCGCCATGAGCTCCGACCCGCGGCAAAACCAGTTGCTTGGCGCGCTGCCGGATGCGGAGTGGGCGCGCTGGTCGCCGCATCTGGAGCCCGTGGACCTTCCGCTTGGCAAGGTGCTCTACGAGTCCGGCACCAAACTGTCCCATGTGTACTTCCCCACCACGTCGATCGTCTCGCTGCTGTACGTGATGGAAGACGGATCCTCGGCCGAGATCGCGGTTGTCGGACGCGAAGGCATCGTCGGCATTTCGCTGTTCATGGGAGGCGAGTCGACGCCGAGCCGCGCGGTCGTGCAAAGCGCCGGCCGTGGGTTCCGTTTGAGGGCGGACCTGCTGATGCAGGAATTCAACCGGGCCGGGCCGGTGCTGCACCTGCTGTTGCGCTTCACCCAGGCACTCATCACCCAGATGGCACAGACCGCAGTGTGCAATCGCCATCATTCGCTGGATCAGCAGCTGTGCCGCTGGCTGTTGTTGAGCGTGGATCGCCTGGATTCCGACGAACTCCAGATGACGCAGGAACTCATCGCCAACATGCTGGGCGTTCGCCGCGAGGGCGTCACGGAGGCCGCCGGCCATCTGCAGCAGGCAGGGTTGGTCCGATACCGGCGCGGCCACATCACGCTGCTCGACCGCGGGGGCCTCGAGAAGCGCACCTGCGAGTGCTACGCTGTCGTCAGGAAGGAATACGAGCGGCTGCTGCCACCGACGAAGGCGGCCTGAATCCCGCGGCCCCGATAGCAGTCGGGCTCCCGGACTTCACAGGCTGGCGCAGCGGCAGCTGGCCGAAGAAGGCATGCCCGAGCCGGTGTCTCTTGGCCCAGAACATGGCGCTATCCGCACTTCGGAGCAAGTCTTCGACCGTGGCGCCATCCTGGGGATAGAAGGCCACGCCGATGCTCGGTCTGACCCGAAGGGTGAGGGCGCCCAGTTGGCAGGGTGCGGACACCGCGGCGAAGAGCTTGCGGGCGATGGACGCGACCTGTTCTTCGCTCTGGACGCCCTGCAACAGGCACAGGAACTCGTCCCCGCCGTGGCGGCTGATCGAATCCCCTGCCCGGACGGCACGGGTGAGTCTCGAGCCGATCACTCTGAGCAGTTCATCGCCGACGGCATGGCCATTTGAGTCGTTGATCGACTTGAAATCGTCGATATCGATGTACATCACACCGAACGTTCGCGTCTGCGATCCGAGCATCGCAATGGCACGGCCCGAGCAAGCCTCGAACGAGAGGCGGTTCGGCAGCCCGGTCAGGCTGTCATGGGATGCCGCGTGCAGAGCACGCTCTTCGCGAAGTCGACTGTCGACGAGTTCCTGACTTATCCGTTGCAGTTCACGCCGCGCGTCGAGTAACTCGACCTCCAGGCGATCGTTCCCGCGAACTTCCTGTTCCAGCCGAGCCACCAGGCTCGATCTATCGAGTACGCCCGGATCGACGCACTGCTCACTTCGGCGGCCCGAACTGGCGTCCTCGACAGCGGGTCTCATTGGGCTACCCACGTTTGGCGACGATGAAACCGATGACGAGTCCAAGGGTGACCCACGCAATTAGTGACATGGCTACCTCATTCATACCACAGGGTATTGCGGGCATTCCTCCTGGTCTGTCTGCTGGCGTACACAGGAACAGGCGCGATGTGTGCGCTACCGACCAGACGACCGCGAGATTTCGCCTCATCCTGCGAACTGCTCGGCACAAACGGACCGGAATGGTTTGGCCCCTTCTGGAACTTGGGTCGCATGGCGGGCTGTCGATGCATGGGCTGGTCATCGCGGTTCCACATCGCCAGGAGCGTCTACGTGCAGCCCGCCCTGCCTGATCCTGCCGTCAACAGCCTTGTTGCTGCCTTGCCGCGCAAAGACCGTCAGGGTTTCCTGGCGGGGTGCGAGACGGTCCAACTCGCGTTTTCCGAGGTCCTGGCCGAACCCGGCGAGCGAATCCGCCGAGTCTATTTCCCCACGAAGAGCATCATTTCCCTGACGACATCGATCGATCAGCGCGCCAGACTGGAGGTCGGGCTTGTCGGCAAGGAGGGGATGCTGGGGATCTCCCTGATCCTTGGCGTGGATGTTTCGCCATTGCACGCGCTGGTGCAGGGTTCAGGCCCGGCACTGTGCATGGGTGCCGCGCTGTTTCGCCGCGAGCTCGGGCGGAGCCTTGCACTGCGGCGGGCACTGAATCGATACCTCTTTGTGGTGATGGGCCAGCTCGCACAGACAGCCGCCTGCAATCGTTTCCACGTTGTGGAGAAACGCCTCGCACGCTGGCTCCTGATGACGCAGGACCGGGCGCAATCGGACGGATTCCGCGTCACGCACGAGTTCCTGGCATACATGCTGGGCGTACGCCGAGTCGGCGTGACCACGGCTGCCACCTCGCTGCAGAATCGGAAATTGATAAGCTACCGGCGTGGGGACATCACGATTCTCGATCGCCGCGGTCTGGAGGCCGCTTCGTGCGGGTGCTACGAGGCGGACAAGGCGACCTACGCCCGCATGATGGGCGGCTAGCTGCCCTTCCTGTCGCGCGGCACGCGCCCCATCAGGTAGAACTCCGCGTTCGGCATCATGCCGACGGTGTTGGCCAGCCGGTTGGACATCGCGAAGAACGCCGCGATCGCGGCGATGTCCCACGCGTCCTCGTCGGTGAAGCCGTGCGCGTGCAGCTCGCGGAAGTCGTGGTCGTCGAGCGCGCGCGAGTCCAGCGCGACCTTCATCGCGAACGCCAGCATCGCATGCTGGCGGGGCGTGATGTCGGCCTTGCGCCAGTTGGTCGCGAGCTGGTCGGCGATCAGCGGGCTTCTTTCGTAGATCCGCAGGATCGCGCCGTGCGCGACCACGCAGTACAGGCAGTTGTTGGCGCCGCTGGTGGCGACCACGATCATCTCGCGTTCGCCCTTGGTCAGCCCGCCCTCCTTGAGCATCAGCGCGTCGTGGTAGCCGACGAAGGCGCGGAACTCGTCGGGCCGGCGCGCCAGCTTCAGGAACACGTTGGGCACGAAACCCGCCTTCTGCTGGACGGCGAGCAGCTTGTCGCGGATGTCCTCGGGAAGCGACTCGAGCGCGGGGAGCGGGAAACGGTCTGGATTCATCGGTGCACGCGGATCGTGACGAAGGGCCGGCACAGCGTACACCAAGCCGGTCGCGCCGGCTGGATGTCGGGCTGCAGCGAGGACGGCCGAGGGCGGGCGACCCCGCGCGAGCCCTGCTATCCTGCCGCCCGTGAAGATCACGGTGGTGGTGTCGGCATACAGCAACTGGACGGCGCTCGACAGGACGCTGCTGGGCTTTCGCTGCCAGACGCTGCAGCCGCTCGAGCTGTTCGTCGCGGAAGACAGCCATTTCCCCGAAGTCGCCGCCGTCATCGCGAAGCACGCCGCGCGGGCGCCCTGGCCGATCCGCCACCTGACGCAGGAGAACCGTGGCTATCGCAAGCCGATCATGATGAACCGCGCGTTTGCCGCGGCGACGGGTGAATTCGTCGTGTTCACCGACGCGGATTGCGTGCCGCGACGCGACCTGCTCGAGGCCTACGCGCGGCTGGCGCGCCCGGGCATCTTCCTGGCTGGCGGCAGCCACCTGTCGCTTCCGGAGGCATTTCACCGCGATCGGCTGACCGACGAGATGGTCGAGCGCCAGCAGGTTTTCGATGCCGCGTGGCTGCGCGCGCAAGGCATCCAACTGCCGTGGTCCCGGCTGGTACGCCATCGGGGCCTGGCCCGGCTGTTCGACCACCTGACGCCGCGCAACTCCCTGAACGGCGCCAACACCGGCGCGTGGCGCGCCGACATCCTGAAGGTCGGCGGCTACGACGAGACGATGGGCTACGGCGGCGAGGACCGCAACTTCGGCTACCGGATGAACAACGCCGGCGTGCGGGGCGTGCGCGCGCGCCACAGCCTGGTCTGGCTGCACCTGGACCACAAGCGCGGCTACGTGGAGCCGGCGATCAAGGAAGCGAACCTCGCGTGGAATCGCGAGGTCCGGCGCCAGCGGCTGGTCTGGCCCCGGCTGACGTCGATTCCACGGGCCTGAAGGGCGGCCGCTTCGGGCGAAAGCGCCCGCCAGCCTGCCGCCGGGCGGGGCCGCGGCGCCGGCGACGCCTTCCCTCGCCGCGAAGCGCGGGCTATCATCGGCCCGACAATGGAGGAGACACCATGAGACGGATCGTCGAACGAACCGGTGCGCTGGCCTGTGCGCTGGCGGTTCCGCTGGGCCTGGCACTGGCTGGCACGGCTCAGGCGCAGGAGATCAAGCTGCCTGCGACGCTGACGTGGACCGCCTACGACACCGGATCCTCCGGCTTCAACATGGCCGTTGCGATCGGCAAGGCGTTCAAGGACAAGAACGGCGCCGACCTGCGGGTGCTGCCCGCCGGCAACGACGTGGCGCGGCTCGCGCCGCTGCGGGCCAACCGCGCGCAGGCCTCGGCAATGGGCGTCGGCACCTACTTCGCGCAGGAGGGGGTGTTCGAGTTCGGGGTCAGGGAGTGGGGCCCGCAGCCGTTGCGGCTGATGCTGGCCGCGACCGACTGCAACGCGATCGCACTGGGCGTCGCGAAGGACACCGGCGTCAAGGAGGTCAAGGACCTGAAGGGCAAGCGCGTCGGCATCGTCGTGGGCTCGCCGGCGCTGAACCAGAACGCCTTTGCGATCCTCGCCTACGCGGGGCTGACGCCGGCCGACGTCAAGCTGGTCGAGTTCTCGAGCTACGGCGCGATGTGGAAAGGCGTGATCAACAACGAGGTCGACGCAGCGATCGCCTCGACGATCTCGGGGCAGACGAAGGAGGCCGAGGCCTCGCCGCGCGGCATCGTCTATCCGCCGACCCCTTCTTCAGACAAGCAGGCCTGGGCGCGCGTCAACAAGATCGCGCCGTACTACGTGCCGCACAAGACCACCTGCGGGCCCGGCATGAGCGCGCAGGCACCGGTCGAGCTGCCCGCGTACCCGTACCCGATCATCATGGCCTATGCGTCGCAGCCGGCCGACCTGGTCTACGCAATGACCAAGTCGATGGTCGTCAACTACGATGCCTACAAGGACGGCGCTCCCGGGGCAGCCGGCTTCGAGCTGTCACGCCAGAACCTGACCTGGTCGGTGCCGTATCACGACGGCGCGGTTCGCGCCTTCCGCGAGGCCGGCGTCTGGAAGCCCGAGCACGAGGCGCACAACCAGGCGCTGGTGCGGCGCCAGGCGACGCTCGCGGCCGCGTGGGACGCCTACATGAAGACCAGCCCGCCGGAAGACGCCGCGGCGTTTCGCAAGGGCTGGATGGCCGCGCGCGCCGACGCCCTGAAGAAGGCCGGCTTTGACGTCATCTTCGAGTAGCGGGTCGCCTTTCGGCGACCCGCACTCGGCGCCCCAGGACGCGGAGGTCACCCGCGTCCGCGTGCTGCCGGCCTTCTGGCGCTGGCTGCTGATGGCCAGCGCAGCGCTGACGATCTTCCTGTGCGTGAACCAGCAGTTCACACTGCGGTTCTTCGTCGGATTCACGCCGCTGAACACCGAGTACTACTACGCGCTGACGCTGGTCACGCTGCCGTTCGTGTTCGTGATCTTCCCGGGCTCGGCGCGCGCGCCGCTGGCCCGGGTTCCGTGGTACGACGTCGCGCTGTTCGTGGCGACGGCGCTGACCGCGCTCTACCTGATGCTGCACATCCGCAAGGCCGCCGAGCTGGGCTGGGAGTTCGGCGGCGCGCCGACCCCGGTGGTCTGGGCCGGCCTCGTGATGTGGGCCGTGCTGATGGAGGGCCTGCGGCGCACCGGGGGCTGGAGCCTGCTGCTGTCGATCCTGCCGTTCACGCTGTACCCGGTGTTTGCCGACAGCGCGTGGCTGGGGCCCCTGAAGGGCCTGCCGTCGACGCTCGAGCAGGCCAGCGCGTATCACGTGCTGTCGTCGGAGAGCCTGCTGGGCATTCCGCTGCAGGCGTTCGCCGAAACCGTCATCGGGTTCCTGGTGTTCGGCACCGCGCTGATGATGACCGGCGCCGGCAAGTTCTTCATCAACCTGTCGTTCGCGCTGTGCGGCACCTTCCGTGGCGGCGCGGCCAAGGTGTGCATCTTCGCCAGCGGGATGCTGGGCATGATGTCGGGCTCGATCGTCTCCAACGTGCTGACCGCCGGCACGATGACCATCCCCGTGATGAAGCGCACCGGATTCCGCGCGTCGTACGCGGGCGCGATCGAGGCCTGCGCATCGACCGGCGCGGTGCTGGCGCCGCCCGTGATGGGTGCGACCGCCTTCGTGATCGCGCAGTTCCTGAACGTCAGCTACGCCGAGGTGGCGCTGGCCGCGGTCCTTCCGGCGCTGCTCTACTACGCCGGCCTGTTCATGCAGGTGGACGCCTACGCGGCCCGCCACGGCCTCGCGGGCCTGCCGCGCGAGGAGCTGCCGCGGATCGGGCAGACGCTGCGCGAGGGCTGGTACTACCTGTTCGTCATCGCGCTGCTCGTCTTCATGATGCTGGTGATGAAGCGCGAGAGCCACGCCCCGTTCTGGGCGACGCTGCTGCTGCTGGCGCTGAACCAGCTGTTCAACCGGGACCGCTGGGGCTGGCGCGACGTGCAGCGCTTCTTCGAGGTCAACGGCCGCACCTTCGTCGAACTGGTCGGCATCCTGGCCGGCTGCGGCCTGCTGATCGGCGCGTTCTCGATGACCGGCGTGATCTCGAGCCTGGCCAACGACCTGCTGCGCATCGCCGGCGGCAACGCGCTGCTGCTGCTGGCGATGACCGCGGTCACCAGCCTGGTGCTGGGCCTGGGTCTGACCACCACGGCCTGCTACATCTTCCTGGCGATCCTGGTCGGCCCGGCACTGGAGAAGGCCGGCCTGAACAAGATGGCCGTGCACATGTTCGTCTTCTACTGGGGCATGCTGTCGGCGATCACGCCGCCGGTGGCGATCGCATCGTTCGCGGCCGCCGGGATTGCCGGCGCGCCGGCGATGAAGACCGGGTGGGAATCGATGCGGGTGGGGTCGATCATCTACTTCCTGCCGTTCTTCTTCGTGCTGAACCCGGCGCTCGTGCTGCAGGGGTCGTGGGTCGAGGCGCTTTGGCTGACCGCCCGGGTCGGTCTCGGGACGCTGTTCATCTGCGGCGGGCTGCAGGGCTACCAGGCATTCGTGGGCGACCTGCGCCACAGCGGCGCGCTGCAGTGGCCGCTGCGCCTGCTGCTGATCGCCGGCGGCGTGGTGATGGCCACGCCCGACAGCGGGCTGCTGCCGTGGTCGGGCTCGCAGCTGCTGGGCGCGGCGCTGGCCGTGCTGCTGCCCACGCTGGCGGTGGCGGCGCTGATGGCGCGCCGCGCGCCGGCGATCGCGCGCTGACCCGCGGGCGCACCATCAGCCCGGTCGTGCCATCCGCTCCAGCGTGCGGCCCATCATCTGGTGCAGCAGGTTGATCGCCTTGAGCGGGCGGACCATCACCTTGAACCGGGTGATCTGCCCGGTCTCGTTCCACCAGATCATGTCGACGCCGTTGATGCGGATGCCCTCGCACTCGGTCGCGAACTCGAGCACCGCCGAGCGGTCGCCGAACCACTCGTTCAGGTAGCGGAACGAGTCGTTGTTGAGTACGTCGAACGCGGCCCGCAGGTACATCAGCGTGATCGGCTTGCCGGCCTGCGGCGTGTGCACGACCGGCGATTCGAAGACGACGTCGTCGGCGAGCAGCGCGTCCAGCTCGCCCGGGTCGCGCCGCTCGAGCATCCGGTGCCAGCGTTCGATCGGCAAGGGTCGTGCGGCGGACGACGCGGTTGCGGCGGATTCGGCGTTCATGTCAGGCAGTGTCCCGTGGTCAGGTAGTGGTTGAGCCGTCGTTCCCAGTCCTGCATGAACGAGCGGTAGTGGTCCTCGGTGAACGCGGCGACGAAGGCGTCGCCGTCGGGCCCGAGGCTGGTGTGAACATACGACACGGTGGCCTCGCACCCAGCGTCAGCGGCCGCCAGGCGGATCGTGAGCCGGCAGGCCGTGACCCCCGGCGCGATGCGGATCATCTCCACGTGCCCCGCCTCGGCGTCCACGCGGGTCACGTACCAGAGGGTGTGCTTGCGCGCGTCCCCGGCTGCGGCGCGCGGCGAGGCCGTTTCGAACACGCAATCGGGTTCGACCCGTCCCGACTCCGACAGCACGCGAACGGGGTCCCATCCGGCGAGCCAGTCGGCTTCGCGCACCGGGCACAGCAGCGGCAGAACGCGGGAAGGCGGCGCATCCAGGCGCTGCGTGTAGCTGCGGGTCACACGATTGGGTCGGCGAATGTCCAACGATTGCCTCCGGCCACTATGATATCCGGCCGACGACAGGCGCCCGATGAACGAAACCGCTGCCCGACAGGTCTGGCTCGCCCGCAGTTGCGAGACCGCACCGCCCTTCCCCGGCTGGACCGACGAGGATCGCCTGTGGGCGGACCAGACGGCGGCGCGGCGCATCGGCGAGCGGGCAACGCCCGAGTCCTTCGTCGTGCAGCGCTCGGCCCTGGTGAGCGAGCGGCTCGAGGCACGCGACGCGGCGGTGCGACGCGTGCAGCGCAGTGTGTCGTGGCGGCCGTGGATCGCCCCGCTGGGGATTGCCGCGGCTTTCCTCGCCGGGCTGGCGACCGATGCACTGAGCGCCGGCACGCGGATCAACGTGCTCGCCCCGCCGCTGCTGGGCGTGCTGGCGTGGAACCTCGTCGTCTACGGCCTGCTGGCCGCACGTGGCCTTTCCGCGCTTGCGGCCGGGCGGTCGCTGCGCCGCGGGTGGCTGACCCACGTCGTGTCCAGGTTCGGCCACGGCGGGCTCGGCCGCGGCGGGCGTGGCTCGGCCGGCGGGGGCTCGGTCGCATCGCGCTTCCTGGGCGACTGGCTGTCGCTGAGCGCACCGCTGAACGGTGCCCGTGCGGCGGCCGTGCTGCACGCCGCCGCGGCGGCACTTGCGATCGGCCTGCTCGCCGGCCTGTACCTGCGCGGGCTGGCCTTCGAATACCGGGCGGGGTGGGACAGCACGTTCCTGGGCCCGCCGGCCGTCCGACGATTGCTGGCAATCGTGCTGGGCCCGGCGAGCGCGGTCACGGGCATTGCGCTGCCCGATGTCCCGGGCGTCGCCGCGATCCGGTTCTCTGCAGGTCCTGGCGAGAACGCGGCGCGGTGGATCCATCTGTATGCGGCGACCGTTCTGCTGTTCGTCGGACTGCCCCGGACGCTGCTGGCGCTGCGTGCCGCGTGGCAGGCGCGTCGACGGGCCCGCGATTTCCCGATCCCGTCCGACGACGCCTACGTGCGCAGCCTGGAGC
This sequence comes from uncultured Burkholderiaceae bacterium, assembly GCA_964354355.1. Taxonomy (GTDB): domain Bacteria; phylum Pseudomonadota; class Gammaproteobacteria; order Burkholderiales; family Burkholderiaceae_E; genus CAYGZN01. Next base: position 9,643 of record CAYGZN010000007.1, read on the forward strand.
GACGCTGGCGCGGCCAGGCCGCGCGCGTGCAGGTGATTCCGTTCAGCTATCAGGTGTCGCAGTCGTCGCTTCGCGGCCTGCAGGCGCGGCTGGCCGCGGAACTGGGCCCGGAAGTCGAGCTCGTGGTCGCACCGGGCGCAATGCCGCCCGACACCCCGCCCGACACGCCGCACGGCGGCCCGCCCGACACCCCGTCCACCACCACGCACGACGGCCCGTTCGTGCTCGTGGTGGCGCTGTTCAGCCTCGGCGCGACACCCGAGGTCGAAACCCACGTGGCCTTCGTGCAGGGGCTGGTGCAAGAAGGCCACGCGCGCGGGCGGCTGCGCGTGATCGTCGACGAGACGCGCTTTCGCGAGCGGTTCGCCTCCGACCCGCGGCGCATCGACGAGCGTCGTGCCGCGTGGCGCAAGGCCCTGGCCGAAACCGGGTGCGAGCCGCAGTTCGCCACGCTGGGTGACGCATCGTGACGCCCCCGACCGATCCGGGCCGCCCGATCGCGCTGAGCCTGGTCTCGCACACCAACGCGGGCAAGACCACGCTGGCCCGCACGCTGCTGGGCCGCGACGTGGGCGAGGTCCGCGACGAGGCCCACGTGACCGAAACGGCCGACGCCTTCACGCTGGTGAGCACCGACGAGGGCGATGCGCTCACGCTGTGGGATACGCCGGGCTTCGGCGACAGCGCCCGGCTGGCGCGCCGCCTGGAGCAGTCCGGCAACCCGATCGGCTGGTTCACGATGCAGGTCTGGGACCGCTTTCGCGAACGTGCCCTGTGGTCGAGCCAGCAGGCGGTGCGCAACGTGCGCGACCACGCCGACGTGGTGCTGTATCTGGTCAACGCCGCCGAGGACCCGGCCGACGCGAGCTACGTCGAGCCCGAGATGCGAATCCTGGACTGGGTCGGCAAGCCCGTGATCGCGCTGCTCAACCAGATGGGCCCGCCCCGCCCACCGGCGCACGAGGCCGCCGAGATCGCCCGCTGGGAGCGCCACCTGGCCGGCAGCATCATGGTTCGCCGGGTGCTGGCGCTGGATGCGTTTGCCCGTTGCTGGGTCCAGGAAGGTGCGCTGCTGGAGGCCGTCGCCGCGGCGATGCCCGCGAGCAGGCAGCCCGCGTTCGAGCGGCTGCGCCGCGCGTGGCAGGCACAGCGCGAGCAGACGTTCGCGGCCTCGATGCAGGTGCTCGCGCAGCGCCTGGCTCGCGCCGCGCTCGATGCCGAGACGGTGGCCGAGGGCGGACTGAAGGACACGCTGCGCAACGTGGGCGCGGCACTGGGCGTCGGCGCGGCACTGGGCCTGGGCCGAGGCAAGGACGAGGGCTCGCGCCGCACCGCGATGCGGGCGCTCGCGCAGCGCCTCGACGCGGACATCCGCGACGGCACCGACCGCCTGATCGCATTGCACGGACTGCAGGGCCGCGCGTCGCAGGTGGTGCTGGCCCGACTGGCCGCGCACTACGCCGTCACCCGGCGGGTCGGCGAAGGCAAGGCGGCCATTCTGGGCGGGCTGGTCACGGGCTCGCTGGCCGGACTCAAGGCCGATATCGCGACCGGCGGCCTGACGCTCGGCGGCGGACTGATCGCCGGCGGCATCATCGGCGCGATCGGGGCGGCGGGCCTTGCGCGGGGCTACAACCTGGTGCGCGGCACCGACGCCGTATCGGTCACCTGGACCGACGCGGTCCTCGAAGACCTCGTCGTCTCGGCGGTGCTGGGCTACCTGGCCGTGGCCCACTACGGCCGGGGCCGCGGCGGCTGGCAGGCGTCCGAGCACCCGCCGCACTGGGAGGGCACGGTGCGCGCAGCGCTGGCGCAGCACCTCCAACCGATGGCGGTGCTGCGCGCTCAGCGGCCGCGCCGCCCGCCGGTCGACGCCCTGGCCGTGGCGCTGCAACCTGGGTTGGCCGCGTTGACCCGCGACGTGCTGTCGCGACTCTATCCGGCCACCCTTGCGGCCGCTGCCGCCGACCGTGCTGCCGAGCCTGCTGCAACGAGCCGCGCGCCGACCGATTCGCCCGGCGCCGCGGCACGCTGACCGGAGGCTGCGGGTGGCAGGCGGGCCGGCACAGCGTGCGCAACGGGACTGGAACGCCGAAGCGCTGGCACAGTCGCTGCGCGCCGCGTTCGCGGCGCACGCCGATGCGAAGCGCGCAGCCCCGATGCAGACCTACATGAAATCGGACCTGCCCTTCTACGGCATCCAGGCGCCCCTGCGACGCCGGCTGCAGGCGACGGTCTTCGCCGCGATGCCGTGTCGCAGCGGCGAACGGCTGGCCGAGGCGATGCTGCGGCTGTGGCGCGGCGCCACCCACCGCGAGGAACGGTATGCCGCGATCGAACTGCCGGACGCGCGCAGCCACCGCAAACTGCTCGGTGTCGAGTGCCTGCCCGCCTGCGAGGAAATGATCCGCACCGGGGCGTGGTGGGATTACTGCGACGCGATTTCGGCCGGTGCAGTTGCCGCGCTGCTGCGCCAGGACCCGGCGGCGATGCGACCGGTGCTGCTGCGCTGGGCCTGCTCGGGCGACCTGTGGCTGGCGCGTGCGTCGATCCTGTGCCAGCGCTCGATGGGTCCGGCCGCCGATGCGCACCTGCTGTACCGGTGCATCCTGCCGTCGCTCGACTCGCCCGAGTTCTTCCTGCGCAAGGGTATCGGTTGGGCGCTGCGCCAGCGCGCCCGGCACGCGCCCGACGAGGTACTCGCCTTCTGCCGCGAGTACCACACGAGGCTGTCGCCGCTGACGCGCCGCGAGGCGCTGCGCAAGCTCCCGGTCAGTCCTCCCCGCTGAACGCCTCGCCGCTGCTGTAGAGCCGCGCATACGTGCCGCCGCGCCGGAGCAGGTCGTCGTGGCGGCCGGTCTCGACGATCCGCCCGGCCGCCATCACGACGATGCGATCGGCGCCGATGACCGTGGACAGCCGGTGCGCGATGACCAGGGTCGTGCGCTGGTGCATCAGGTCGTCGAGGGCGGCCTGCACGAAGCGTTCGGACTCGTTGTCGAGCGCCGAGGTCGCTTCGTCGAGGATCAGGATCGGGGCGTCCTTCAGGATCGCCCGCGCGATCGACAGGCGCTGTCGCTGGCCGCCCGACAGCCGGATTCCGTTGTCGCCGATGACCGTGCGCATGCCCTCGGGCAGCGACGCGACGAAGTCCTCCAGGTAGGCGGCACGCAGCGCGGCCTCGACCGCCTCGCGAGGCGCGTCGCGCCGGTCGCCATAGGCGATGTTGGCCGCGATCGTGTCGTTGAACAGCATCACGTTCTGACTGACCCACGCGATCTGGCGGCGCAGGCTGACCAGCGTGAGCGCCTCGATCGGCACGCCGTCGAGCAGGATCCGGCCCGAGCTGGCGCTGTAGAACCGCGGAATCAGGTTGGCCAGCGAGGTCTTGCCGCCACCCGAGGCGCCGACCAGCGCGACCGTCTCGCCGGGAGCGATCCGCAGGTCGATCTCGCTCAGCGCGGGGCGCTCGGCCCCGGGATACGTGAACCCGACCCGCTCGAACACGACCTCGCCGCGGGCGCGGTCGATCGTGCGCGTGCCGGCGTCGGTCTCCACGGGCTCGTCGATGAACCGGAACACCACCTCGGCAGCGGCCAGCGCCCGCTGCACCTGGCTGTTGACGTCGGCCAGGTGCTTGAGCGGCGCCAGCAGCATCAGCATCGCGCTGATGAACGACACGAAGCCGCCGACGGTGGTCTGGTCGGCGCGCGACTGCACGAGTGCGATCGCGATCACCGTCGCGGCCGCCACCGCCGCGGCCAGCTGGGTCATCGGCACGATCGTCGCGCTGGCCACCGTCATGCGGCGCGCGAAGTTGCGCAGCTGCTCGTTGGCCGCCGCGAACCGCGACTTCTCGTAGTCCTGGCCGCCGTAGACCTTGACGACCGGGTTGCTGTGGATCGCCTCCTCGATGACGCCGGTCATCTGCCCGACCAGGCGCATCTGCTCGCGGCTCAGGCTGCGCATGCGCTTGGAGAACGAGCGGACCATCAGCGCCACGATCGGGATCAGCACCAGCGCGACCAGCGTCAGCTGCCAGTTCAGGTACAGCAGCCAGCCCAGCAGCCCGAGGATGATGAAGCTGTCGCGCACGACGATGATGACCACGGCGCCCAGCGTCGCCGTCACGTTGTTGACGTCGGACACCAGCCGCGAGATCAGCTGGCCCGCCGACTCGCGGGCGAAGAAGCCGGCAGGAAGCTCGGCGATCCGCGCGAACATGTCGCGGCGCAGGTCCGTCAGCACGCGCTGGGCGACCCAGGACATCGCGTAGCTCATGCTGAACGTGAACACGCCGCGCAGCAGGAACAGCAGCACGATGCCCGCCGGCAGGGCCCACACCAGCCAGTCCGACGACTGCTTGCCGAATCCGTCGTCGAGCAGGATCTTCAGCATGGCCGGGAACGCCGGCTCGGTGGCCGCGGTCAGGATCATCGCCAGCACGCCGAGCGCAAAGACGTGCCAGTGGGGCCTGACGAACCCGATCAGGCGCCCGACCATCTCGCGGTCGCGGGGCTCCATGCTCGCGGCCTCAGGTCCGGCGGGCCGCGCGCACGGCCCGCTCAGGCATATCGAATCTCGACACCCGCGGGCGACAGCCACTCGCGCAGCTGGACCAGCAGCGACTCCTCCGGCCGCACGCGCCACGCATCGCCCAGGCGCACCGCGCAGCTCGCCGAGTCGGTCCGGTAGTGCACCTCCACCGGGCAGCCACGCGCCTCGCGGGGGACGTCGTCGTCCTCGGCGCTGAAGATCCCGTCGCCCGACGCGGCACGCGCGGGGCTGCGGGCGCGGTACGGCTCGAGCAGTTGCTGCAGCCGGCGCCCGTCGGAGCCGCCGTTCATGCGCAGCGTCAGCGCGCGCGCGTGCTCCTGGCGCGCACGGGTCAGGTCCAGCAGGCGCTCGGCGGTCACGCGAAAGCCGCCGCTGTAGTCGTCGCGCGAAACCTTGCCGTGCACGACCAGCAGTTCGTCCTCCTTGAGCAGGCTGCGATGCGAGTCGTACAGCTCGTTGAACACCACGATCTCGACCGCGGCACTGGCATCGTCCAGTACCATGCGCACCATCTTGCCGCGCCGCGTCATGCCGGTCGTCAGCGACGCGACGATGCCGGCGACCACCACGGCCGCGGGCCCGCTGCCCGACTCGGCGAGCCGGCCCAGCTCGGCCAGCCGCGTCCGGGCGAAGCGCCGGACTTCGGACTCGAAGCCGGTGAACAGGTGCCCGCTCAGGTAGTAGCCCAGCGCCAGCTTCTCCTCCTGCAGGCGCCGCCGCTCGTCCCACGGCGGGCAGGCGATCCAGTGCGGGGCCAGCGCGCCGGCGCCGTCGTCGCCGCCGAACAGGCTGACCTGGCCGGCCGACTGCTGCTGCTGCTCGGCCGCGTCGATCGCCTGGCCGACGTTGGCCAGCAGCCTCGCGCGGTCGGCGTCCAGACCGTCGAACGCGCCGGCCCGGATAAGCGCCTCGATCGCGCGGCGATTGACCACGCGCCGGTCGATGCGCGCACAGAAGTCGAACAGGTCGGCGAAGGGCTTGTCGTCTCGGGCGCGCAGGATCTCGAGCACGGCCGACTCGCCGGTGCCCTTGACCGCCCCGAGGCCGTAGCGGATCGTGCGCGCATCGACCGGGTCGAAGCGAAACCCCGAGCGGTTGACGTCGGGGGGGCGCACCGTCACCTTGTTGTCCTGCGCGTCCTTCACGAACAGCTGCACCTTGTCGGTGTCGTCCATGTCCGAGGACAGCGTCGCGGCCATGAACTCGGCCGGGTAGTACGCCTTGAGCCAGGCCGTCTGGTAGGTCACGACCGCGTACGCCGCCGTGTGCGACTTGTTGAAGCCGTAGCCCGCGAACTTCTCCATCAGGTCGAACAGCTGGGTCGCGAGCTTCGGGTCGTGACCCTTGGCCCGCGCGCCGTCGGTGAATATCTCGCGCTGCTGCGCCATTTCCTCGGGCTTTTTCTTGCCCATCGCGCGCCGCAGCAGGTCGGCGCCGCCCAGCGTGTAGCCGGCCACGATCTGCGCGATTTGCATCACCTGTTCCTGGTACACGATGACGCCGTAGGTCGGCTCCAGGCACTGCTGCAGGTCCGCATGGAAGTAGTCGATCTTCTGCTGGCCCTTCTTGCGCAGGATGAAGTCGTCGACCATGCCCGAGCCGAGCGGCCCGGGCCGGTACAGCGCCAGCACGGCGATGATGTCCTCGAAGCGGTCCGGCGCGAGCTTCTTCAGCAGCTTCTTCATGCCGTCGCCTTCGACCTGGAAGATCGCCGTCGTGTTGGCCTCCTTCAGGATCCGGTAGGCACCCGGATCGTCGAACGGCAGCTGGGTCAGGTCCAGCTTCAGCTCGGGGTGGTTGCGGTTGATGGTGTCGACCGCGAGCTGGATGATCGTCAGGTTGCGCAGCCCCAGGAAGTCGAACTTGACCAGCCCGACCGCCTCGACGTCGTCCTTGTCGAACTGGCTGATCACCGAGTCCATGCCCGGCGCGCGGTACAGCGGGCAGAAGTCGGTGAGCTTGCCCGGGGCGATCAGCACGCCGCCCGCGTGCATGCCGACGTTGCGGGTCAGGTCCTCGAGCGTCTCGGCCAGCGACAGCAGCTCGCGGACCTCCTCTTCCTTCTGCTCACGCTCGCGCAGCTGCGGCTCGGCCTCGCGGGCCTTGGCCAGGCCGAGCGGCTTGGCCTGCACCACGGGGATCAGCTTGGAGAGCTGGTCGCAGAACGTGTACGGCATGTCCAGCACGCGCCCCACGTCGCGGATCACGGCCTTGGACGCCATCGTGCCGAAGGTCGCGATCTGCGACACCGCCTGCGCGCCGTACTTGCCACGCACGTACTCGATGACCTTCCAGCGCTTGTCCTGGCAGAAGTCGATGTCGAAGTCCGGCATCGACACCCGCTCCGGGTTCAGGAACCGCTCGAACAGCAGCGCGTAGGGCAGCGGGTCGATGTCGGTGATGCCCAGCGCGTACGCGACCAGCGACCCGGCGCCCGAACCGCGCCCGGGGCCGACGGGCACGCCGTCGCGCTTGGCCCAGTTGATGAAGTCGGCCACGATCAGGAAGTAGCCCGGGAACCCCATCTCGATGATCGTGTCGCATTCGGTCTCGAGCCGCGCCGCGTAGCGCGGCCGCTCGCGCTCGCGCGTCGCGGATTCGGGAAACCGCTGCGCGAGCCGCGTCTCGAGCCCGTCGCGGGCGAGCTTGCGCAGATACTGGTCGACGCCCAGCCCGTCGGGAGTCGGGAACTCCGGCAGGCACGACTTGCCCAGCTCCATCGACAGGCTGCAGCGCTGCGCAATCTCGATGGTGTTGCGCAACGCCGCCGGCAGGTCGGCGAACAGCGCGGCCATCTCCGCCTGGGGGCGGAAATACTGTTCCTCGGTGAAGCGCCGCGTGCGACGCGGGTTCGCCAGGATCTCGCCCTCGGCAATGCACACGCGCGCCTCGTGTGCGCGGTAGTCCTGCCGGTGCAGGAACTGCACCGGATGCGTGGCCGCCACCGGCAGGTCCAGCCGCTGCGCCAGCGCGACCGCGGCCCGGACGTGCGTCTCGCATTCCGCGTGACCGGATCGCTGGAGCTCGAGATAGTAGGCATCGGGGAACAGCCGGGCCCAATGGCGCGCGTGGCGCTCGGCCGCCTCGACGTTGCCGGCCAGCAGGGCCTGCCCGACGTCGCCGTGCTGCGCACCCGACAGCGCGAGCAGCCCGTGGTCGCCCTGCGCGTCGCGCTCCAGCGACTCGAACCACGCGGGGTGCAGCTCGCCGCGACCGCGGTGCTCGTTCTCGATCCAGCCGCGCGACAGCAGCGCGCACAGGTTCAGGTAGCCGGTCCGGTTGCGCACCAGCAGCAGCATCCGGTGGGGCCGGTCGCGGTCGGCCTCGTGGGTCAGCCACGCGTCCACGCCCAGGATCGGCTTGACGCCGCGCGCGCGCGCGGCCTTGTAGAACTTGACCCAGCCGTAGACGTTGCCGTTGTCGGCAATCGCGAGCGCCGGCTGGCGATCGGCGGCAGCCGCATCGACCAGCGCGTCGATGCGCACGATCGAGTCGCTGATCGAGTATTCGGAACGAACCCGCAGGTGGACGAACGACGCGACGGGCGGGTGGGGGGGCGGCGCCGGCATCCCCGCATTTTAGCGCCGGTATAATCGCGCCTTCATGTTCCTGAACGTCGCCGCCTACAAGTTCGTCGACCTGGACGACCTGCCGGGGCGGCGCGAGCGCCTGCGCAGTCTCGGCGCACGCCTGGGCATGCGCGGAACGATCCTGGTCGCGCCCGAGGGCATCAACCTCTTCCTGTCGGCCCGCGAAGACGCGCTGCGGCCGTTCATGGCCGAGCTGAGCGCCGATCCGTCGCTGGCCGGGCTTCGCGCACACGAGAGCTGGTCCGACGAAGTCGCCTTTGCCCGGTTCCTGGTGCGGCTCAAGCGCGAGGTCATCACCTACCATCGCCCGGGCATCCGTCCCGCCGATCGCCGGGCACCGGCGGTCGCGCCGGAGGCGCTTGCGCGATGGCTCGACGCCGGCCACGACGACGCCGGCCGGCCGCTTGCGCTGCTGGACACGCGCAACGCATTCGAGGTCGCCGTGGGCAGCTTCGACGGGGCAATCGACCCCGGGCTGCGCAGCTTCACCGACCTGCCGGCGGCACTGGATACCCACCGTCCGCAGCTTCGGGGCAAGCGGGTGGTGACCTTCTGCACCGGCGGCATCCGCTGCGAGAAGGCGGCGCTGGCGATGGCCGCCGACGGCTTCGAGCACGTCGTGCAGCTGGACGGCGGGGTGCTCGGATGGTTCGACCGCATGGCGGGCCGGCACTGGCGCGGCGAGCTGTTCGTGTTCGATCGCCGCGTGTCGGTCACGCCGGAGTTGCGCCGGGGCAGCTGGCGCCAGGATTTCCCGGGCCGGGGCATCTCGCGGCGCCCCGACTCGCACGCAACGGCCGCGCCGCCACGATGAGCACGCTCGGTCCGGTGTCGAGCCCGGCACCCCGCCCGGGGACCGAAGCACAGCGCCCGCGCCCTTCGGTGCTGCGGCCGGACATCCCTGCAACGACGCCGGCCGAACGGGCGCGGCTGCATCGGCAGGCGGTCTGGCTGATGCTGCTGTGCACGTTGCTGTGGAGCCTGGCGGGGGTGTTCACGCGCAAGCTGCAGAGTGCCGAGAGCTTCGAGCTGGCCTTCTGGCGCTCGCTGGCCTGCGGGCTCGCCGTTGCCGGCGTGCTGATCGGCCAGCACGGGCGCGGCTGGACGGCCAAGGTCACCGAAAGCGGCTGGCCGGGCCTGGTCTCCGGTCTGATGTGGGCGGTGATGTTCACCTGCTTCATGGTGGCGCTGGGCCGCACGTCGGTCGCGAACACGCTCGTCGTGATGTCGGTGGCGCCGCTGCTCGCCGCGCTGCTCGCGCGGGCCGTGCTCAAGGAGCCGGTGCTGCCGCGCACGTGGCTCGCCATCCTGATCGCCGGAACCGGCATCGTGTGGATGGTCCGCGACCAGCTGTCGACGTACGGGCTGGCCGGCATGGCGATCGCCTTTGCGGTGCCGCTGGCCTCGGCCATCAACATCGTCAGCCTCAAGCGCGCCGGCGCGCACGTGGATCTGGTGCCCGCGGTGCTGATCGGAGCTGCGATCGCCTGCGTCGCGACGCTGCCGCTGGCGTGGCCGTTGGCCGCGACCATGCGCGACCTGCTGATCCTGGCGGGGCTGGGCGTGTTCCAGCTTGCGTTGCCGTGCATGCTGATGGTCCGTGCCGCGCACCACCTGGCGCCGCACGAGATCGCGCTGCTCGGACTGCTGGAAATCGTATTCGGCCCGTTGTGGGCCTGGATCGGTGCGGGCGAGCGACCCGCGGCGGCCACGCTCCAGGGCGGCGCGCTGGTCCTGACCGCGCTGCTCGTCAACGAACTGGTGGCGCTGCGCGGGCGGCGCATTCGGCCGGCGTGAGCGACATGAGCCCCGCCGCTGCCGGCGACTCGCCTGCCGGCCCGACCCCCGAGGCGGTGCTCGAGGCCGACGTCGCGGTGGTCGGCGCCGGGATCGCCGGCGCTTCGCTGGCCTTCGAACTGGCGCGGATGGGGGTGCGCTGCGTGCTGCTCGAGCGCGAGTCGCAGCCGGGCTATCACACCACCGGGCGATCGGCCGCCGTCTACGCGCCGCTGTACGGCAACCGGCCGGTGCGCGCGCTCACGCGTGCCAGCCGTCCGTTCTACGACGCCCCGCCCGCCGGATTCGCCGATCGCGCGCTGCTGACGCCGCGCGCGGGGCTCTTCTATGCGTCCCGCGCGCAGCAGCAGGCGCTCGAGCGGTTCGGCGACGAGATGGCCGCCGAAGGTCGGGTCCGGATGCTTCGCAACAGCGCCGAACTGCAGGCGCAGGTGCCGGTGCTGCGCGAGCAGGCCGCAACGATGGGGTTGCTCGACGCGAGCTGCTCGGACATCGACGTGCACGCACTGCTTCAGGGTTACCTGCGCGGCGCGCGCCGGGCGGGCACGGTGCTGCTGACGGGCTTCGACGCGGGCGCGCACGTGACCCGCAGCCACGACGGGTTCGAGCTGTCGCGCCCCCGGCGCGCCGGTGCGCCCGATGCCACGCGCGTGCGTGCGCCGGTCGTGGCCGTGTGCGCCGGCGCGTGGGCCGACCCGCTCGCCGCGGCCTTCGGCGCCGCGGCACCCGGAATCGAGCCCCGGCGGCGCACCGCGATCGTGTTCGAGCCGGTGGCGGGCCCGCTGCCCGCCGACGCGCCGCTGGCGATCAGCATCGTCGAGGACGTCTACTTTCGGCCCGAGGCGGGCCGCGTGCTGGCCTCGCCCGCCGACGAGACCCCGAGCCCCCCGTGCGACGCGCAGCCCGAGGAACTCGACGTGGCCGTGCTGATCGACCGCCTGCAGCGCGACACGACCATGGTCGTGCGCCGGATCACCGGACGCTGGGCCGGCCTGCGCTCGTTCGCAGCGGACCGCTCGCCGGTCGTCGGGTTCGACCCCGTCGTGAACGGCCTGTACTGGATGGTCGGCCAGGGCGGCTACGGCATCCAGATGGCACCGGCCCTGGCGCAGTTCGCAGCCAGCCAGATCGCCGGGCGCGCGCCGCCGGGCCACGTGCGCGACGAGGGATTCG
>CAYGZN010000008.1:0-13321 GCA_964354355.1 uncultured Burkholderiaceae bacterium
ACCGCCGCCGACCGTGCCTGCAGCGAAGCCAAAGCCCGCGGCCGCAACTGCGTCGTGCGCCTCAACGATCAGGACGCGGCTCTGCGCACCCACCTGGAGGAGCTCAAGGTCGTTGCGGACCTCCAGCAGCGCGTGCCGACGGAGCGTTACTTCCTGGAGTTCCAGCCCATCGTGGCGCTTCAGTCGGCGATGAGTTCGCTCAGCTACGAAGTGCTGATCCGCATGCGGGGCGAGGACGGTTCGGTCGTTCCGCCCGGAAAGTTCATCGGCGCGGCCGAGCGCAACGGGTTGATGTCACAGATCGATCGTTGGGTGCTGCGCAGCATTCTCGAGTGGCTGGATACGCACCCCGATCACCGCGACAGGCTTGCGTTCGCCACGATCAACATCAGCGGCGCTTCGCTGAACGACACCCGGTTCGTGGACGACGCCTTCGCGATGATCGCCGATCATCCGCTGGCCATGACGAAGCTGTGCTTCGAGATCACGGAAAGCGTCGCCCTGCACGATCTGGGCTCGACGCGGCGATTCGTCGACAGGGTGCGCATGTACGGCAGCAAGCTCGCGCTGGACGACTTTGGCGCGGGCTACACGTCGTTCAACTACCTGAAAGAAATCCCGGCGGACTTCATCAAGATCGACGGGAGCTTCGTCAAGGACATCAATCGCAACCCGGCGAACTACGCGATCACGCGAACCATCGTGGACCTCACGCACGAGCTCGGCATGCGCAGCATTGCCGAGTGGGCGGAGACGCCCGACACGATCGCCTCGTTGATCGCGCTCACGGTCGACTACGGCCAGGGCTTCGGCCTGGTGCGCCCGATCGACAAGGAAATCGTGACCGCCGCCCGCTCGGGTGGTGCGCTGGTCAAGGATCCGCAGGTGCTCACCCTGCTCAGCGATCCGATGGCCGCGATCGGGCTGGCCGGGGCGCGCCGCGAACCCCGGCGCCGCGTCGGCTGATCTCGGCGCTTCGCCCCCTCGCCCGGGGCACTTTGGCGCTCGTCCCCGATGACCCGGCTGCCTGCTGCTGCCCAGAGGTTATGATTTCGGCCTGATCGACGACATCGCCGGCGACGGCGAGGCTGGGCCCATGAGCACGATTCGCTACGACAAGGACGACGAAGGCGTCGTCACGCTGACCCTCGACGCGCCCGGGGCTGCGGTCAACACGATGGATGCGGCGTTCCAGCATGATCTGGCCGCCACGGTCGGGCGGCTCGAGGCCGAGAAGCCCGCGATTCGCGGAGTGCTGCTGGTATCGGCCAAGTCGACGTTCTTCGCGGGCGGCGACCTGCGCGCCTTGATTGCCGTGCGCCCGGAGGACGCCGACGCCTTCCTTGCCGAAATCGAGGCGATGAAGGCCTGTCTGCGTCGACTGGAAACGCTCGGCCGGCCGGTGGTCGCGGCCATCGGCGGCAGTGCGCTCGGGGGCGGGCTCGAGCTCGCGCTCAGTTGCCACCACCGGGTCTGCCTGGACGACCCGAAGATCCAGATCGGTTTTCCCGAAGTCACGCTGGGCCTGCTCCCAGGCGCCTGCGGCGTGGTCAAGACGGTCCGGCTGATGGGCTTTCGCACGGCCATGCCCTTTCTGCTCGAGGGGCGGCGCGCCTCGCCACGTGAAGCGCTCGAGGCCGGCTTCATCGACGCGGTGGTTGCCGACCGTGCTGCGCTGCTCGCCGACGCGCACGCCTGGATCAAGGCCAACCCGAACCCGGTTCAGCCGTGGGACCGGCCCGGCCACCGGATCCCCGGGGGCGCGCCGTCGGATCCCGCGACCGCGAAGATGCTGGAGGCGGCTCGAGCGCAGCTGCTGCACAAGACCCGGGGCAACTTCCCTGCGCCCGAGGCGATCATGGACGTGGCCATCCAGGGAGCCGAGGTTCCGTTCGACGAGGCGACCCGCATCGAGTCGAGGGCCATGACGCGACTGGCGACCGGCCAGGTCGCCAAGAACATGATCGGAACGCTGTTCTTCCAGCTCAACGAGGCCCGCTCAGGCGCCGGACGCCCGGCGGGCCTGCCGCGGTCCACCGTCCGCAAGGCCGGGATCGTCGGCGCCGGCATGATGGGAGCCGGCATCGCATGGGCGTGCGCGTCGCGCGGCATCGCGTGCGTGCTGCAGGACGTGTCCATGGAGAAAGCACAGCAGGGCAAGGATCATACGGCTCGCCTTCTCGAGGCCCGCAAGAAGAAGGGCTCCCTGTCGGCGGAACAGGCCGCCGCAACGCTGGCGCTCGTGACACCGACCGAGCGCACCGCCGATCTGGCCGGCTGTGACCTGGTGGTCGAAGCCGTGTACGAGAACCGCGACCTCAAGGCGCGCGTCACGCGCGAGATCGAATCGGCGATCGGGACCGATGCGATCGTTGCGTCGAACACGTCCACGCTGCCGATCACGTCGCTGGCCGAGGCCTCCAGCCGGCCGGCGAACTTCATCGGCGTGCACTTCTTCTCGCCGGTCGAACGCATGGACCTGGTGGAGATCATTCGCGGTCACGCCACCCGTCCGGAGACGGTCGCACGGGCGTGCGACTTCGTGATGCAGCTGGGCAAGACGCCGATCGTCGTCAACGATTCACGCGGCTTCTACACCAGCCGCGTGTTCGGCACCTTCGTCAACGAGGGCATGGCGCTGATCGGCGAGGGCGTCCCCGCTGCCACCGTCGAGGCCGCCGCGGTCCAGGTCGGCATGCCGGTCGGGCCGCTGGCCGTGATGGACGAGGTGTCGCTGAAGCTGGCGGACGACGTCCTGCATCAGGAGCTGCACGACCTGGCCGAGGCGGCGCGGCAAGACGCCAGGCGGCACGCCGTTGAGCACGATCACGTTCACGATCACGATCACGGTCACGACCACGGTCACGACCACGGACACGACCACGGACACGATCACGACCACGACCACGGGCACGACCACGGGCACGACCACGGACACGACCACGGGCACGCCCGCCCTCACAGGCATTCGCCCAAGGTCAAGTCGAAGCGGATGCCCGAATCCGCGGTCTACGTGCTCGAGAAAATGGCGCATGGCTACAAGCGCATGGGCCGCGCGTTTGGCGGCGGCTTCTATGACTACCCGGAATCGGGCCCGAAGCAACTGTGGTCGGGCCTGAAGACCTTCGAGCGCGGGGGCCGCGTGGTGCCACCGGAGGACGTGCGCGACCGAATGCTCTATGCGCAGGCGCTGGAGACGATTCGCTGCCTGCAGGAGGGCGTGCTTGCATCGAGCCGCGACGCGAACGTCGGGGCGATCCTGGGCTGGGGGTTCCCGGCCTACACGGGCGGCCCCGTTCAGTTCGTCGAGCACATCGGCCGCCAGCGCTTCGTCGAGCGCGCCCGGGAACTGGCGAGCCGATACGGGGAACGCTTCGAGCCCCCTGTCCTGCTGCTGGAACGCATCGCCAGCGGCACGCCGCTGTGAGTCCCGCGATGACGACGCGCGACCTCGAGGCCGTTCGCACCGAGATCGACGGGCCGGTGCTGGTCGTCACGCTGGACCGAGCCGGGGCCCGCAATGCGGTCGACGGGCCGACCGCGCTGGCGCTTGCGGACGCGTTCCGCTCGTTCGAGGCGGACCCGCGGCTGCGGGTGGCGGTGTTTCACGGGGCGAACGGCACGTTCTGCGCAGGCGCGGACCTCAAGGCGATGGCCGACGGTGCGCGCCGCAACCGCCTGGAGAGCGACGGCGACGGGCCGATGGGCCCGTCGCGAATGCTGCTGAGCAAGCCGGTCATCGCCGCGGTGGCCGGCCACGCAGTCGCCGGCGGCACGGAGCTGGCGCTGTGGTGCGACCTGCGCGTGGTCGAGGAATCGGCGGTGTTCGGGATCTTCTGCCGGCGCTTCGGCGTTCCGCTGATCGACGGCGGCACGGTGCGGCTGCCGCGGCTGATCGGGCTGTCGCGCGCGCTCGACATGATCCTGACGGGCCGATCGGTCGATGCTCGCGAGGCGCTGGCCATCGGCCTGGCCAACCGCGTGGTGCCCGACGGTACGTCGCGTGACGCGGCGCTGGGGCTGGCCCACGAACTGGCACGACTGCCGCAGACCTGCCTGCGAAACGACCGGCAGTCGGCCTACGAGCAGTTCGGCCTGACGCTCGAGGCAGCGATGGAAAACGAGTTTCGACACGGTCGCGCCACGCTGGAGTCCGGCGAGTGGCTGGCCGGCTCGGCGCGGTTCGCAGGCGGTGAAGGCCGCCACGGCAGCCGCGGCTGACGCGAAGGGAGATCGACATGGCTCGCAAAGACAAGCTGCTGCACGGCTGGCGCGAGCCGGTCGCCACCCGCCCGGCCGCCACGATCCTGCTGCTGCGCGACAGCGACGACGGGCTGCAGGTGCTGATGACCCGCCGCTCGCTGAAGGCGAGTTTCGCGCCGGGCGCCTACGTGTTCCCCGGGGGTGCGCTGGACCATGCCGACGCATCGGAGGCGGCGCGCGCCGCGTCGCGCGCGCGCGCGGACCAGGACGAGCAGCAGCGCACGTTCGCCACCGCGGCCGCGCGCGAGGCGTTCGAGGAGCTGGGCGTGCTGCTCGCCTGGAACCGGGCGTCGGACACGCCCTGCGCGCCGGCACTGGCGCGCACGCTGGACCGGTCCGTCGACGGCGACTTCTTCGGCCTGCTGGCTGGCGCCGACCTGGAGCTGGCACTGGACCGCACCTGGTGGTGGTCGCACTGGACGACCGACCGTGACCTGCCCAAGCGCTTCGACGTCCGCTTCTTCGTGGCCCCGATGCCGCAAGGGCAAACGGCGCAGGCCGACGAATCGGAGCAGTTCGAGCCGGTCTGGGTGCAGCCCGCAGACGGACTGGCGCGCCACGAGCGCGGCGAGTTCAACATCATCTTTCCGACGATCCGCACGCTGCGCCAGTTGCAGCGATTCGGGCGGGTCGAGCACGTGCTGGATGCCTGCAGCAGCCGCACCGACGTGTTCCGTTCGTGTCCCCGAGCCGGCAAGGTCGGCGCAGAGGTGCAGCGATTCACCGAAGACGAGATGCAGTACGGCGAGCTGGAACTGACGGCGCCCGACGGCCAGATCGTCCACACGCTGGACTGGCAGCACGAGCGGGCGGTGCCGCTGCTGCGCCACGTGCAGCGGCTGACGGCCCCGAACCCCGGCATGATGACCGGCCCCGGGACGAACACCTACATCGTGGGCGAGCCCGGCGGCTACGTGGTGATCGATCCCGGTCCGGCGCTGGCGTCGCACGTGGCGCGGCTTGCGGCCATCGTCGGGCAGGACCTGCAGGCGATCGTCTGCACCCATTCCCACCCGGACCACTCGCCGGCAGCCCCCCTGCTGCGCGAGGCGCTGGGCAAGCCGGTGCCGGTGCTGGGCCTGGCGTCGGGCCCCGGCGCCCGCAGCCATTCGGCGTTCGTGCCGGACCGCGAGCTGGCCCACGGCGAAACCCTGCGCATTGGCGATTCCACGCTTCGGGTCGTCCACACGCCCGGCCACGCGGCCAATCACCTGTGCCTGGTGCTCGAAGAGGACCGGCTGCTGTTCTCGGGCGACCACGTGCTGAACGGATCCACCACGGTCGTGGATCCGCCCGACGGCAACATGGCGGCGTACCTCGACTCGCTGCGGCGGCTGGCCCGTGAGCCGGTCGACTTCATCCTGCCGGCACACGGCCACGTGCTCGGGCCGGCCCTCAAGGCGATCGAGCACCTGATCGCGCATCGGCTGGCACGCGAGGCCAAGGTCGCGGCGGTGCTGGCCCGGGCCGGGTCGGGCACGCTCGAGACGCTGGTGCCGCTCGCCTACGACGACGTTCGCCCCGCGCTGTACCCGGTCGCGATGCGCTCGCTGCTGGCGCACCTGGAGAAGCTGGAAACCGACGGCCGCGTCGTGCGGTCGGGCGAGCGCTGGTCGGCGAAGTGACCGGGGCTGCGGACCGCGACCCACTGGCGAGCGACCCACTGGATCGCGACCCGGTGCACCGAAAGCTGCTGCGGCTGGACCTTGCGGCGCTCGAAGACCGCGAACTGGCGCTGGTTGCCGCGATCGCCGTCGTCGCGCTGGCCCTGCTGGGCTGGATGCTGCTCACCGTGCTGGAGCCGCCGCCGCCGCGCCAGGTCGCTTTTGCGTCGGGCGCGCCGGGAGGCGCCTACCAGCAGTTCGCGGATCGCTACGCCAGGGCCTTCGCAGGGCACGGCATTGCGCTGCACAACCGCGCCACCCAGGGCTCGGTCGAGAACCTGCAGCTGCTTCGCGACCCTGCCAGCGGCGTGGCGGCCGCGCTGGTGCAGGGCGGGCTGGTCGACGAGCAGCAGGCGCCCGAACTCGAGTCGCTCGCGAGCGTCGCCTACGAACCGATCTGGGTGCTGATGAAGCCCGGCCACAAGGTCTCACGGCTGTCGGATCTGCTCGGGCAGCGGGTGGCGATCGGCCCCGAGGGCAGCGGCTCGCGCCGCGTGGCCCTGCAGCTGTTTGCGGCCAACGGGATCGACGAACGCAACACGCGGCTGCTGCCCACAGGCGGCCTGCCCGCGCTGGAGCAGCTGGCCGACGGCTCGCTGGACGCCGTGTTCACGATCCTGGCGGTTGGAGCGCCGCTGCTGCTCGATGCGCGCCGCATGGGTTTCGTGCCGCTCAGCTTCGATCAACGCGACGCCTACCTCAGGCGCTTCCAGTGGCTGTCGCCGGTGACCCTGCCGCGAGGCGGCCTGGACCTGGCCGCCGACCTGCCGAGGTCCGACGTGCACCTGCTCGCCGTGACGGCCAATCTCGTGGTGCGCAAGGACCTGCACCCCGCGATCTCGTACCTGCTGCTGGACGTGGCGTCCGACCTGCACCGAAACGGCAGCCTGTTGACGCAGCGCGCGACCTTCCCGGCCGAGTTCGGCCTGGACCTCCCGCAGAGCGCCGAATCGAAGCGGTTCTTCAAGACGGGACGCCCGTTCCTGCAGCGCTACCTGCCGTTCTGGATGGCCAACGTGATCGAACGCCTGCTGGTGTCGATCGTGCCGGTGCTGGTGATTGCGCTGCCGCTGATGCGCGCGTTGCCAGCGTTCGCGCAGTGGCGCCAGACTTCACGAATCCTGCGGCTGTACGACCGCATCCACGCGTACGAGGCCTCCGCGCTGATCCACACCGAACCGCCGGGCAGCGTGCGCGCGAGGCTGGATGCCTTCGAGGCGGACCTGGCCAAGCTGCGGCTGCCCACGTCGCGCCTGGTGGACTACTACAACGTCAAGGCGCACCTCGAGATGCTGCGCCAGCGCGCAGCGGGCGCCAGTGCGAATCAGGCCGGCGGGACGCACCCGCCGGCCTGAGAACGGACCAAGCCGACCGGTCCGAGCGAACCCCCGTGGAACCGGGCGGTCCGCCGGAGCCGTCCCGGCTTACGGCTTGTTCGACAGCGTACGGCCGCCTTTGAGAGCCGCATCGGCCTTCTGCTCGGCGGCCCTGAGTGCCGCCGAACGCTCCCTCGACAGCGCGTCGATCTGCGGGTTGAACTTCGCGTTCACCTCGCTCACGGCCTGGCGGCGCGCGACCATCGGATCGGTGCCGGCCTTGGTGGCCGCCGCCGCAGCCGCATCGCCCGCGGTCTTGCGCTCGGCGTTGCGCTGCTTGCGTGTTGCGTCGATCTTGGCTCCGTACGACTGCCTGATCTCGCGCACCGACGCACGCCGAGCGATTGCGGGATCGACCGCCGCCGCAGCGGGAGCCGCCGCCGCACCGGCAGCGGGAGCCGCCGTCTGCGCCTGGGCAGCACCCGCGACCAGCGCGAAGGCCAGTCCGGCAAGCCACGCGCGGTGGCCGCGCTGATTGCGAATTCCATCGTTCATGATCTCATCCTCTTTCGAAAGTGAACACTCAGGAGAAACTGGGTCGAGCATCAACCCGCCACTGCTGGCGCGGCCTCGTTGGCCGCGGCCTTCATCGACAGGCGCAACCTGCCCTTGTCGTCTGCCTCGATGACCTTCACACGCACCACCTGGCCTTCCTTCACGTAGTCGCCGACCTTCTCGACCCGCTCGTTGGCAATCTGCGAGACGTGCAGCAGCCCGTCGCGGCCCGGCAGGATCTGCACGATCGCACCGAACTCCAGGATCTTCAGGACCGTGCCCTCGTAGACCTTGCCGATCTCGACCTCGGCCGTCAGGTCCTCGATGCGCTTCTGGGCCCGCTTGGCCGCCTCGGCGTCGACCGCCGCGATGGTGATCGAACCGTCGTCCTTGATGTCGATCGTCGTGCCGGTCTCCTCGGTGATCGAGCGGATCGTCGCCCCGCCCTTGCCTATGACGTCACGGATGCGTTCCGGGTTGATCTTCATCGTGTACATCCGGGGCGCGAAGTCCGACAGCTCGGTGCGCGCGCCGCCGATGGCCGCGCGCATCTTCTCGAGGATGTGCAGCCGGCCCTCGCGGGCTTGGGCCAGCGCGACCTGCATGATCTCCTTGGTGATGCCCTGGATCTTGATGTCCATCTGCAGCGCCGTGATGCCGGCGTCGGTGCCGGCCACTTTGAAGTCCATGTCGCCGAGGTGGTCCTCGTCGCCCAGGATGTCGGTCAGCACCGCGAACCGGTTGCCGTCCTTGATCAGCCCCATCGCGATGCCTGCGACGTGCTTGTCGATCGGAACCCCGGCGTCCATCAGCGCCAGGCAGCCGCCGCAGACCGAGGCCATCGACGACGAACCGTTGGATTCGGTGATCTCCGAGACCACGCGCAGCGAGTAGGCGAACGCCTCGGGCGGCGGGATCAGCGCGGTCAGCGCGCGCTTGGCGAGCTTGCCGTGGCCGACCTCGCGCCGCTTGGGCGCGCCGAACCGGCCGGTCTCGCCGGTGGCGAACGGGGGCATGTTGTACTGGAGCATGAAGCGCTCGCGGTACTCGCCGGTGATCGCGTCGATGATCTGCTCGTCGCGTGCGGTGCCCAGCGTGGCCACGACCAGCGCCTGCGTCTCGCCGCGGGTGAACAGCGCCGAGCCGTGCGAACGCGGCAGCACGCCGGTGCGGATCGAGATGGGGCGCACCGTGCGCGTATCGCGACCGTCGATGCGCGGCTCGCCCGCCAGGATCTGGCTGCGCACGATCCGCGACTGCAATTCGTACAGGATGTTGCCGACCTCGTTGCTGTCGGGCGCCGGCTGGCCGGCAGCAACGGCCTCCTCGGCCACGCGGGCCGCGGTCGCCGATTCGATGCCGCGCACGCGCTGCGTGCGCTCCTGCTTGTTGCGGGTGCGATAGGCCTCGCGCATGTCGGCCTCGGCGAGCGCGCCGATGCGCGCGATCAGCGCCTCGTTGCGCGCCGGCGGCTGCCAGTCCCACTCGGGCTTGCCGGCGATCTCCACCAGCTCGTCGATCGCCTTGATGACCGCCTGCATCTGGTCGTGGCCGAACACGACTGCGCCCAGCATCACGTCCTCGGGCAGCTGGTTGGCCTCGGACTCGACCATCATCACCGCGGCATCGGTGCCGGCGACGACCAGGTCGAGCTTGCTCGAGGTCAACTGCGACGCGTTGGGATTCAGCACGTACTGGCCGTCGATGTAGCCGACGCGCGCGGCGCCGATCGGCCCGTTGAACGGGATGCCCGACAGGGCCAGCGCGGCGGACGTGCCGATCATTGCCGGGATGTCGGAGTCGACCTCGGGGTTGCTCGACATCACGTGCAGGATGACCTGCACTTCGTTGTAGAAGCCGTCCGGAAACAGCGGCCGGATGGGCCGGTCGATCAGCCGGCAGGTCAGGATCTCCTTCTCGGTGGGGCGGCCCTCACGCTTGAAGAACCCGCCCGGAATGCGTCCCGCAGCATAGAACTTCTCGACGTAGTCGACGGTCAGCGGAAAGAAATCCTGGCCCGGCTTGGCGGTCTTGGCGCCGACCACGGTGGCCAGCACCACCGTGTCGTCCATGCTCACGAGCACCGCACCGCTGGCCTGCCGGGCGATCTCGCCGGTCTCGATCGTCAGCGTGTGCTGGCCCCACTTGAAGCTCTTCTTTGCGATTTCGAACACTGTGCTTTCCTCTCTTACTGTGGCCCGCGCGATCAGCCGGCGGCGCGGTTCGCCCGGCGACAAACGACAGTGCCCGCCAGGCAATGGCGGGCACTGTCGGGTATCGGGAAACGGTTCGCGGCGCGAGCCGCGAGTGTGGTCATTACTTGCGCAGGCCGAGGCGTTCGATCAGCGCCTTGTAGCTCTCGGGGCTGCGCCCCTTCAGGTAGTCGAGCAGCTTGCGGCGCCGGCTGACCATCTTGAGCAGACCGCGACGCGAGTGATGGTCCTTCGCGTGGGTCTTGAAGTGCCCGGTCAGGTCGTTGATGCGGGCGGTCAGCAGGGCCACCTGCACTTCAGGCGAGCCGGTGTCGTTCTGGGCTCGCTGAAAGTCGGTGACGATCTTGGATTTGTCGATAGTGGCAGCGGACATGGTTTCCCTTGGGTGACTTGCGGCTGCGCCGGGATGCGCGCCGTGCTTGCTGCAAAACCTTTGAAGTATAGCAGATGACCCGCCGGCCTCAAGCGGCGGTCCATCGGGAACCCGAAGGGCTCGGGCCGCCGCCCCGCTCAGGGGGTCATGTCCTGCTGCGGGTGCAGCCTGACCGTGCCCGAGTAGAGCCGGTTCAGCGCGTTCAGGTAGGCCTTGGCCGAGGCGACCACGATGTCCGGATCGGCGCCAACGCCGTTGACGATGCGGCCGCCCTTGGCGAGGCGCACCGTGACTTCGCCCTGGGATTCGGTCCCGGTGGTGATGGCGTTGACCGAGTACAGCATCAGCTCCGCGCCGCTGGCCACCTTGTTCTCGATCGCCTTGAGCGTCGCGTCGACCGGTCCGTTGCCTTCGGACAGCGAGTCGTGCTCCTTGCCGCCGACCGAAAAGACCACGCGGGCACTCGGGCGCTCGCCGGTTTCGGACGACTGGCGCATCGACAGCAGCTTGTAGTGCTCGTCCTCGTGGGTGACCGACTCGTCGGACACCAGCGCCTGGATGTCCTCGTCGAAGATCTCGGACTTGCGGTCGGCCAGGTCCTTGAAGCGCTGGAAGGCCGCGTTCACGTCGGCCTCCGACTCGAGCTGGATGCCCAGCTCCTGCAGCCGCTGCTTGAACGCGTTTCGCCCGGACAGCTTGCCGAGCACGATCTTGTTGGTCGCCCAGCCGACGTCCTCGGCTCGCATGATCTCGTAGGTGTCGCGGGCCTTTAGCACGCCGTCCTGGTGGATGCCCGAGGCGTGCGCGAACGCGTTGGCGCCCACGACCGCCTTGTTCGGCTGCACCGGGAATCCGGTGATGGTCGAGACCAGCTTGGAGACCGGCACGATGTGCGTGGTGTCCACTCCGACTTCGAGCTTGAAGAAGTCACGGCGCGTCTTGATCGCCATCACGATCTCCTCGAGCGACGTGTTGCCGGCCCGCTCGCCCAGGCCGTTGATCGTGCACTCCACCTGGCGCGCGCCGCCGGTCATCACGCCGGCCAGCGAGTTGGCCACGGCCATGCCCAGGTCGTTGTGGCAGTGCACGCTCCAGACCGCCTTGCCCGAGTTGGGGATCCGCTCGCGCAGGTTGCGGATGAACTTGCCGTACAACTCGGGCACCGCGTAGCCGACCGTGTCGGGGATGTTGATCGTGTTGGCGCCCTCGGCGATGACCGCCTCGAGCACCCGGCACAGGAAGTCCGGATCCGAGCGGTAGCCGTCCTCGGGCGAGAACTCGACGTCGTCGGTGAACTGGCGCGCGAAGCGCACGGCGAGCCGGGCCTGCTCGTGCACCTGATCGGGCGACATGCGCAGCTTCTTCTCCATGTGCAGCGGCGAGGTCGCGATGAAGGTGTGGATGCGCTTGGATTTCGCGCCCTGCAAGGCCTCGGCCGCGCGCGAGATGTCGCGGTCGTTGGTGCGCGCCAGCGAGCAGACCGTGGAATTCGTGACCGCATTGGCGATCGCGCGCACCGCCTCGAAGTCGCCGTTGGACGACGCGGCGAACCCGGCCTCGATCACGTCGACACGCAGCTTCTCCAGCTGCTTGGCGATGCGCAGCTTCTCCTCGCGGGTCATGGACGCGCCCGGGCTCTGCTCGCCGTCACGCAAGGTGGTGTCGAAGATGATCAATCGGTCGGGGTCACTCATCGAAAGCTCCTGGATAAAGACTTCGCCGGGGGGCCCCTGAGGCACCCGGCACACTGCCAGACGGAAGAAAGGGGGGAAGTCGGATTAGCGCGCGCGGCGCAGTCGTAGCAGGCCGGGCGCTGCGAGCACCGGGCCGGGCGACGACGTGGCAACCCCGCTCGCGACGCGAGACGGACGGATCGGGGTGCCGGGAAGCAGTGACATGTCCGCGACTATATTCGGGCGCCCCGCGGAACGCAAGCTGCTGCCGGCCGGCGCAGCCGGGCGCGGCACATCGGGCCCGATTCAACCCGCCGGCGCGGCCTGCCGCTCTCCCGTTGCCGCGATCACGATGCCCGACAGCAGCGTCGCGAACCCCGCGAGCTGCAGGGGCGCGAATGTCTCGCCCAGAAACAGCCAGGCCAGCACCGCCGAGCCGACCGGCTCGCCCAGGATGGCCAGCGCGACGAACGTGGCCGACAGGTGCCGCAGCGACGCGTTGATGATCGTGTGGCCCGCCAGCTGCGGGCCGAGCGCCATCGCAGCGATCGGCCACCACGCGTGCGCGGGCACGCTCCACAGGCCCTGCCCCGCTGCGGCGGCCATCGCGTTGAGGGCGACCGCCGCCGCCCCGTAGACGATCGCCACGTAGGCCAGCAGCGTCATGCGCCGGTTCAGCCCGCGACCGACCAGGAAGTAGCCGGAGATCGCCATTGCGCCGGCCAGCGCCAGCGCGTTGCCCAGCATCGGCTCGCGCCCCGGCGCCGGCACGCCCTGCAACAGGTCGGACACCAGAATCAGCGCGCTGCCCGCCACCGCCAGCACGATGCCGCCGATCGTGCGCCGCGACGGCGGTTCGCCCAGGATCAGCCACGCCGCCAGCCCGACCCAGATCGGGTTGGTGGTCACCAGCGCCACGCTGCTGGCCACCGACGTGAACTTGAGCGACACGATCCAGCTCGCGAAGTGCAGCGCGAGGAACAGCCCGGCGACGGCCGCGATGGACCAGTCTCGTTGCCTCAGTCTGGCCAGCTCCGCGCCGCGGCGCAGCAGCGCGAGCGGCACCACGACCGCGGCCGCGATCGTCAGCCGGCCCGCGGCCACGGCCAGCGGGTGTGCGCCGGCGTCGATCGCAAAGCGGATCAGCAGCGCGGCCGTCGAGACGATCAGCACGCCGACGGCCAGCGCCAGGTAGCGCGGCGTCAACGTCGGGGCCCGATCGCCGGGGTCCGCGGGCGGGCGGCGACTGTCACGTCCTGGGCCG
>CAYGZN010000008.1:13421-20607 GCA_964354355.1 uncultured Burkholderiaceae bacterium
CGGGGCCCGATCGCCGGGGTCCGCGGGCGGGCGGCGACTGTCACGTCCTGGGCCGGGTCACGTCTTGGACAGCGTCACGTCTTGGGCAGCGTCACGCCGTGCTGGCCCTGGTACTTGCCGCCGCGGTCCCGGTACGACGTCTCGCAGACCTCGTCGGACTCGAAGAACAGCACCTGCGCGCACCCCTCGCCGGCGTAGATCTTCGCCGGCAGCGGCGTGGTGTTGGAGAACTCCAGCGTCACGTACCCTTCCCACTCGGGCTCGAAAGGCGTGACGTTGACGATGATCCCGCAGCGCGCGTACGTGCTCTTGCCCACGCACAGCGTCAGCACGCTGCGCGGGATCCGGAAGTACTCGACCGTTCGCGCCAGCGCGAACGAGTTCGGCGGGATGATGCAGACCTCGCCCTTGAAGTCGACGAACGACTTGGCGTCGAAGTTCTTCGGGTCGACGATCGTCGAGTTGATGTTGGTGAAGATCTTGAACTCGTCCGCGCAGCGGATGTCGTAGCCGTAGCTCGACGTGCCCCATGACACCACGCGCCGGCCGTCGACCTCGCGGACCTGTCCGGGCTCGAACGGTTCGATCATCCGGTGGCTCTGCGCCATCCGGCGAATCCAGCGGTCGGACTTGATGCTCATGTCGGGGGCTCGGTGCGGAACGATCCGGGATTGTCGGCAATCGGGCCGCTGCAGGCAAATCGGAACGGCGAGCTGCGCCGGCGATGGTCACTGCCACAGTAGAATCCGGGCGAGGCCCGTCGGGCCGGTTCCGGCGTTCACGGCACGAGCCGCCGCCGATCGGGGGAGACAGCATATGAAGAGACTGGCCGGCAAGGTCGCAGTCGTCACCGGAGCGGCCAGTGGCATCGGCAGCGCAACCGCTCGCCTGTTCGCCGACGAAGGGTGCCGCGTCGTGATCGCCGACATCCAGGACGAACGGGGCGCACGGCTGGCCCGGGAACTGGGCGAGCAGGCCTGCTACGTGCACGCCGACGTGACCCGCGAGGACGACGTGCGATCGCTCATCGAGCACGCCCTGTCGCAGTTCGGCCGCGTGGACTGCCTGTTCAACAACGCCGGCGCCGCCGGGATCGGTGGACCGATCGAGGAGATCACGGCCGACGCATACGACCAGTCGATGGCGCTGCTGCTGCGCTCGGTCTTCCTCGGCATCAAGCACGCCTCGCCCGTGATGAAGCGCCAGGGATCGGGCAGCATCGTCAGCACCGCGAGCGTGGCCGGCCTGCAGGCCGGCTTCGGGCCGCACATCTACAGCGCCGCCAAGGCGGCGGTGATCCAGCTGACGCGAACGGTCGCGATGGAACTCGGCGAGAGCGGCGTGCGCGTGAACTGCATCTGTCCCGGCGGGATCGCGACACCCATCTTCGCCAGGAACCTGGGCTACTCCGGCGAGGCCCTCGACCGCTCGGTCGACGTGGTCAGGACGCTGCTCGCGCAGATGCAGCCGATCCGCCGTGCGGGCCTGCCCGAGGATATCGCGAAGGCGGCACTCTGGCTGGCGAGCGACGATTCGTCCTTCGTCAATGGCGAGGCGATCGTCGTGGACGGCGGCCTCACGGGCGGGCGCCAGTGGTCGACGGTTCTCGAGCAGCGCCGCCAGATGCAGGCCGCGCTGGCCCAGGCGGTTGCGGGCGAAACCGGGCATGGGACAATGGCGGCTCACCCGGACAGCACAAACGAAAGGAGACCGGACATGGCGTTCACGATCGACACCCCCATCGGCGAACTGCTCGACAACCCGGCGACGCTGGCCGTGCTCGACAAGCACATGCCCGGCCTGTCGACCAACGCGCAGATCGGCATGGCACGCTCGATGGGCCTGTCGCTGCGCTCGGTGGCACAGTTCTCCGGGGGCAAGATCACCGACGACCTGCTGGCGGCGGCGGCCACCGAACTCGCGGCGCTCTGATCGAAGACGGGCCGCGGAGTCCAGGCGCGCGGGCCGTCAAGGCGGCGGCCCGCGCGCCGCCTTGCGAACCTGGTGTCGGGTGGCCTCAGCCCCCGCCGCGCTGAGTGTGCTTGTCGAAGCGCGTGACCCAGTCGCGCGCGTGTTCCTGGGCACCGTCGGGATAGACGAACCGCACCCGCAGCTGCTGGATCCGCGCCAGCGCGATGACCCGCGGGGCCATCGGCTCGGCCACGACGCCCAGCGTGCCCCAGTCCAGCGGGATGTCGGCCCGCCCGGTTGCAGCCATGCCGTGGTCCGAGCCGGTCAGCTCGGTCAGCCAGCGCGCGAGGTCGGCTCTCGAGCACCCCATCACGCGATCGAACCCGAAAAAGGGCATCCCGCGCCCGCGTCAGGCCCGCAGCACGGCGCAGCGTGGCAGGGTCCGCGCCATCCCGGGCATCGGGTCAACCGCCGGCGATCGGCGGCCAGATCGCCAGCACGTCGCCGTCGACCAGCGCGCGCGACGCGCGCTCGGCCGGCACCACGTAGGTGCCGTTGACCAGCACCAGGTGCACCAGCTTGTGCGGCAGGTTGAACCGGTCGATGACCTGCTGCACGGTCGTGGCCTCGGGCAGCGTCAGCGGCAGCACGTTGCCGGCGCGGCGCACGCCGTCGTGCTCGACGGGCAGGTGGTCCGACAGCATCGCGAACAGCTTGAAGGTGACCTGCATGGACACCCTGCGCGTCAGCGCACGCGCCCTCGCGGGCGCTGGAATTCGGCCTGCGCCTGCGCGGTGGCCAGGTAGGCCTCGGTCAGTCGCATCGGGTCCTTCAGCAGTTCGTCCTTCCAGGCGCCGAGCCGCACCTCGCCTTCGACCAGGCCGCGCAGCACGCCGACGTGATCGGTCATGCCCAGCGTGTTCGCACCGACCAGCACGTCCTTGTCGAACTCGAGCCGGATGTGCCGGAAGCGCTGCGGGTCGTTCAGCTCGACGTGTTCGCCGCCCGGCACGCCCTGCCACTGGCCGAACGAGGTCGAGACCAGCCCCAGCGTGTCGAGCACGTTGATCTGCGTGACGACCTTCGCGGTGGCGTTGCCGCCGGCCATGTTGATCGCGGCCACGTAGCCCTGGTCGACCGCGTTGGGCTGGATCGCCGACACGATGGTCTGCTTCGTGACGGGATCGTAGGCCTCGGCGCAGTCGCCGGCGGCGTAGATGCCCTCGACGGTGGTCTGCATGTGTTCGTCGGTCAGCACGCCCTGCAGCGCCTTGATCGGGCTGTTGGCCAGGAAGCCGATGTTCGGCCGCACACCGGTCGCCTGGATCACCAGGTCGAACTCCTGCGTCTTGCCGTTGGAGAACTTCGCGCGGATGTTGGACGCCGGCTCGAGTCCCTCGACGCGCGTCGACGTGTACACCGTGACGCCCTTCTGCTCGCACCAGTGCTTGATCATGTTCCCGGCGCCCGGGCCCATCATCCGCGGCACCATCCGGTCGCCCATCTCGACGACGGTGAGCTCGACCTCGCGCTTGGCCAGCGCCTCCAGGATGATGCAGCCGATGAAGCCGGCGCCCATCTGCAGCACGCGCGCGCCGCGGCGCGCCAGCTGCATGATGCTGCGCGCGTCGTGCAGCGTCCAGCAGGGGTGCACGAACGGGGAGTCGAGCCCGGGAATCGGCGGCTTGACCGGGCTGGAACCGGTGGCGATCAGCGCGCGATCGAACGCGAACACCTGGCCGTCGGTCAGCGCGACGCTGCGCTTGACGGTGTCGATCGACGTCACGCGGCCCTGCACCTGCCGGATCTTCAGCTTGTCGAAGTGCTTCGGGTCCTTGCGCAGGTAGGTGCCCGGCTCGTCGACGTTGCCGATCAGCAGGTACGGGATGGCCATCCGCGAATAGCACGCGTGCGGCTCGTCGCCGATCATCACGATGTCGTCCGCCGGGCGGCGCTTGCGCAGGGTCTCTGCAGCGACGACACCGGCCGGGCCGTTGCCGATGATCACGTGTTTCATGGTGCGAGTCCTCGTCGAAACGAACGGGGCGGCCGCGCGGCCGCCCCCGGGTCGACGCCGACCGGGTTACAGACCCAGCCGTGCGCGCGTCTCCGGCTTGAGCCGGCCATCTTCGTCCCAACCGCGGATCTTGTAGTACTCGGGGATCATCTTGTCGATCCCGCTGACCAGACCCTTGGCCGGACCGGTCTTGACCGCCTCGGTCTTCAGGCGCTTGGGCAGGTCGTCGTCCTTGCGCGTGAAGCCGGCGCGGTTGTTGAAGTCGCGCTCCAGGTTCCAGATGCGCTCGCCGATCAGGTTCAGATTGTCCAGCGTGAAGTCGTCGCCGCAGGCCGCGGCCAGCTGCGGCTGCAGGTCGGCGAGCGTCCACGCGAAGGTCGTGAACACGCAGGTACCCGACGAGTCGAACACCGCGGTCGCGTCCTGGAACGCCTTGACCAGGTCGGGCTTGCCCTCGGTGGTCAGCGGGTCGGTCTTGACCGGGATGCCCAGGATCTCGGAGGCCACCGTGTACGAACGCAGGTGGCAGGCGCCCCGGTTGGACGTCGCGTAGGTCAGGCCCATGCCCTGGATGCCGCGCGCGTCGTAGGCCGGGAACTCCTGACCCTTGACCGACATCGACAGCTCGGGGTGGCCGTACTTGGCGGTCAGCCGCTTGCTGCCCTGGCCGATCTCCTTGCCGAAACCCTCGCCCTTGGCGGTCATCTCGGCGAGCTTGCACAGCGCCTCGGCCGAGCCGAACTTCGCGTCGAAGCCGATCTGGGCCTTGCCCAGCACGCCCATGTCGACCAGCTCGTACACCGCGCCGACGGTCGCGCCGAACGAGATCGGGTCCATGCCGTGCTCGTTGCACAGCAGGTTGGCGTACTGCAGGGCCTCGAGGTCGGACACCCCGGGGGCCGCACCCAGCGCCCACGCCGCCTCGTACTCCAGGCCGCCGGAGGCACCCCAGTACTCGGGCTTGTTGACGACCGAGAAGTGCGTCTCGTCGATCTTGGAGATGCGCCCGCAGGCGATCGTGCAGCCGAAGCAGGCCTGGTTGGTGACCAGCTGCGCCTTGCCGTCGGTGGGACGCTTCTCGGCCATCGCTTCGGCCGAGATCTTGCTCGCGCCCTCGAACTGCGAGTCGCGGTGGTTGCGCGTGGGCAGCGCACCGGTCTCGTTGATCACGTTCATCAGCACCTGCGTGCCGTACGTGGGCAGCCCCTGCCCCGTGACCGGGTGGTCGTGCAGGATCTTCTTCTTCTCGGCCGTCACCTTCATGAACGCCTTGGCGTCGTGGATGTTGCCCACGCCCTTGGTGCCGCGCACCGCGATCGCCTTCAGGTTCTTGCTGCCCGCCACGGCGCCCACGCCGGAGCGCCCGGCTGCGCGGTGCAGGTCGTTGACGATCGCCGCGTACAGCACCTGGTTCTCACCGGCCCCGCCGATCGACGACACCCGCGTCAGCGGGTCCTGGTGCGAGGTCTTGATGATCTCCTCGGTCTGCCAGACGGTCTTGCCCCACAGGTGGCTCGCGTCACGCAGTTCGGCCTTGTCGTCCGAGATCGCCAGGTAGACCGGCTTGGCCGACTTGCCCTCGACGATGATCATGTCCCAGCCGGCCATCTTGAGTTCGGCGCCCCAGTAGCCGCCCGAGTTCGAGCAGGCGATGGCGCCGGTCAGCGGCCCCTTGGTGATCACCGAGTAGCGCCCGCCGGTGGACGCCATCGTGCCGGTCAGCGGTCCGGTCGCCCAGATGATCTTGTTGCCCGTCGACAGGGGATCGACCTTGGCGTCGACCTCGTCGACGAAGTACTTGGTCGCCAGGCCGCGCTGGCCCACGTACTGCCTCGCCCACTCCATCTTGAGCGGCTCGGCGGTGCAGGTGCCCTTGGTGAGGTCGACCCGCAGGATTCTTCCAGCCCATGACATGTCGGGTCCTCCTCAGGCGGCGGCGGGCTGGTTGCCCAGCTTGTCCGCCCATTGCTTCATCCGGTCCAGGCCGGTCCAGTTCGCGTCGATGTACGTGATCGCGCCGGTCGGGCACGCCTCGGCGCACGCCGGCTCGCCGCCGCACAGGTCGCACTTCTGCACCTTGCCCGTGTCCTGCACGTAGTTCACCGTGCCGAACGGGCAGGCGATCGTGCACACCTTGCAGCCCACGCACACGTCGTCCAGGACGATCTTCGCGCCCGTGGCGGCGTCGAGCTTGATCGCCTCGACCGGGCACGCATGCAGGCACCACGCCTCGTCGCACTGGGTGCACGTGTAGGGCACCTTGCGGCCGGTGTGATGGAAGTCGAAGACCTTGATGCGCGACTTGGCGGTGTTGAAGATCCCGTAGTTCTCGAAACTACAGGCCATCTCGCACTGCAGACACCCGGTGCATTTGTCCGGGTTGATGTGCAGGGATTTCTGCATGGCTCCTCCGTCGACGTATGTGCACGTGAGCATAGCGCCTTTTGTCGGCGGTTGCATATCCGGCTCCACCAATATTGCGCCGCAGCAGACCGCGGTGCGGGCCCGTCGCGCGCAGCGTGTACGATCGCGACTCCGCGCCCCGCACAGACAGCCGCCCGATGAACCTGCAAGGCGAACGCCTGATTCCGGCACCCGTCGAACTGACGTGGGCCGCCCTGAACGATCCGGACACCCTCAAGGCCTGCATCGCGGGGTGCGAGTCGATCGAGCGGACGGGCGAAAACGAGTTCGTCGCCGTGACGGCCGTGCGCATCGGCCCTGTCAACGCACGATTCAAGGGCCGCCTGCAACTGACCGACATCGAGCCGCTCAGCGCGTACACGATCCGCTTCGATGGCCAGGGTGGTGTCGCGGGCTTCGGGCGTGGATCGGCGCGAGTCACACTGCTGCCGGATGCGGTCGGCACGCGATTGTCCTACGTGTCCGAGGCCCAGGTGGGCGGCAAGCTCGCGCAGGTCGGGTCGCGGCTGGTGGACTCGGCCGCCGCCAAGATCGCCGAGGACTTCTTTCGGGCATTCGAAGCGCGTGTCGGGCTGCCGACAACGGTCGAAGTCGCGATCCCGGCGATCCCGGCGATCCCGGCGATCCCGGCGATCCCGGCGATCCCGGCGGGCGCGGCGGGCGAGCCGGGCGCGGCGCCGGCCGCGGCGGGCGGGCCGCGAGTCGTCTGGTGGATCGTCGCGGCACTGGCCGCTGCCGCGATCGTCGTCTGGTGGTCCCAGTAGCCGGCAGCGATGGACTGTCCCGATCGGCAGCCGAGCGTGCCAGCCACCCGCGTGCCTTGAGCAAGCCTTC
>CAYGZN010000009.1:0-20467 GCA_964354355.1 uncultured Burkholderiaceae bacterium
AGGCCGGGTGCTAAGAACGCTCGGCCGCCATCCGCTCGGCCGCCTGCCGCTGAGCCGCTGCAGGCTCGGCGGCTGCACGCTCAGCAGCCGCACGCTCAGCCGCCGGCGGCCACCGGCACACCGCCCGCCACGACTCCCCAGACGCGCACGTCCTTCAGCGCGTGCGGCGCGACTTCCAGCGGGTCGTCCTCGAGCACCGCGAAGTCGGCACGCTTGCCGGTCTCGATCGAGCCGATCTCGCCGTCCAGCTGCAGCGTGTAGGCCGCGCCCAGCGTCACCGCGCGCAGCGCATCGGGCACGCCGATCCGTTCGTGCTCGCCCAGCACGCGCCCCGACGGCGTCAGGCGATTGACCGCACACCACGCGACGTGCAGCGGGCCCAGCGGCGTGACCGGCGCGTCGGAGTGGATCGTGAACGGCACGCCCAGCTCCAGCGCCGACGCGCACGGGTTCATCCGCTCGGCGCGGTCGGGCCCGACCGTCATGCCGTAGTGCGCGTCGCCCCAGTGGAAGTGGTGGTTGGCGAAGAAGTTCGCGCACATACCCAGTGACTTCATGCGGCGCAGCTGCGCGCGGTCGGCCAGCTGGCAGTGCTGCAGCGTGAAACGGTGGTCCGGCGACGGGTGCTGGCGCAGCGCGTCCTGCAGGCAGTCGATCGCCAGGTCGATCGCCTCGTCGCCGTTGGTGTGCGTGTGCATCGGGATGCCGTGCTGCAGCGCCAGCGCGTACACGCGGCGCAGGTATTCGGGCTCGACGTACCACAGGCCCTGCGGCGCGCCGTTGTAGTAGCCCGGCCAGCGCATCCGCGCCGAGAACCCCTGGATCGAGCCGTCGGCGTGCGCCTTCACCAGGCCCAGGCGCAGCCTGTCGGTCGAGCGTGTCCTCAGGTGCCGTGCGCGCTCGATCGCCTGCTCGACGCTCTGGCCGCGCACGTGCATCGCCGGCACGAGACGCAGCGAGAAGCCCGCTTCGCCGGTGATGCGCAGCAGCGCGTCGACCGCCGAGTCGGGGATCGGCGTGGCCAGGTCGGTGGCGGTCGTCACACCCATGCGCACCGCCAGCTTCGCGAACGCGCGCACGCCGGCGTCGTCGCCGGCGGTCGCCTCGCGGTCGACGCCGACCTTCAGCAGCACCGGCATCATCGCGTCGGGGCCCTTGAGCTCACCGGTCGGCAGGCCCTGCGCGTCGACCATGATGCCCGGATGCTCGTGTCCGCTGCGCATCCACCCGACCAGGTCCAGCGCGACGGTGTTCGCATTGGTGATGTGGCCGCTGGCGTGCATCACCGCGACCGCGCGCGTGCGGCTGACCGCGTCCAGGTCGTTGCGGTGGCAGCGGCGCTCGCCGAAGTAGATCGGATCGAAGCCCCAGCCGATCAGCGGCTGGGCCGGGTCGGCCAGCCGCTTCTGCGCTTCGCGCAGCCGTTCGACCACCGCTTCGATCGAGCCCGCGCCCTTCCAGACCCGGCCGTCGGGGTCGGTCCGATCGTGATAGCCGCAGTAGACCCAGCGCCAGTAGACGCCCTCGCCGATGTGGCTGTGCCCTTCGACGAAACCCGGCAGCAGCACCTTGTCGGCGAAGCGCTCGTCCAGCGTGTGTGCGCCCCAGCCGGCCAGTTCGTCGAGCGTGCCGACGCCCAGCACGCGGCCGTCGCGCACCGCGACGTGCGTCGCCTGCGGGCGCGAGGGGTTCATCGTGATGATGCGGCGGGCGCGGTAGATCGTCGTCATGCGGTGGCTCTCGTCGTCGGGTGCGGATCGAGTTCGGATCGGTTCGATTCGTTTCGGGTCGATCCGGGCGGGCAGGTTCGGTCGTGGACGTCGGGCTTCAGTCGCGGAACGACGGGTCGATCCGGTCCAGCTTGCGCAGCAGCGCGGGCCATTCGAGCAGCCCGCGCCGCCGCGGTCCGCCGGGCTTGAGCATTTCGTTGGTGTAGCGCACCGCGTCGGGGCTCGCGTACTGCAGCTCGGTGTGGCACGCCAGCGCCGTCACCTGCAGCTGGCACGCCCGCTCGAGCCGGTAGATGTTGTTGAAGCACTCGGCGATCGTCGGGGCGACGGTCAGCAGGCCGTGGTTGCGCAGGATCAGCGCCTCGCGCCCGCCCAGCGACGCGACCAGGCGCTGTTGCTCGTCGGTGCGCAGCGCGATCCCCTCGTAGTCGTGATAGCCGACGTCGACGAAGCGCATCGAGGACTGTGCGATCGGCAGCAGCCCGCACTTCATCGCCGACACCGCCATGCCGGCCAGCGTGTGGGTGTGGATCGCCGCGTGGGCGTCCGGGCGCGCGCGGTGCACGCAGCTGTGGATCACCCAGCCGGCCGGGTTGATGCCGTAGTCGGTCGCGTTGAACAGCACGTTGCCGTCGAGGTCGACCCGGATCATGCTGGAGGCCGTCATTTCCTCGTACAGCATTCCGTAGGGATTGAGCAGGAACTGGTTCTCGGTGCCCGGCACCCGCGCCGAGATGTGGTTGGCGACCATCTCGGTCATCCCGTACTCGGCCATCAGCCGGTAGCACGCCGCCAGGTCCACGCGGGTGGCCCACTCCCCGGCGCTGACCTGGCTGCGCACGGGCTGCGTGATGCGGATCGCGGATGGGTTCATCGGCGGGCCTGGGTGGCCTGCGTGGCCGGCGTCCGCCGGTCGGCGCCAGAGTGCGAGGCGCGCATCACCGCCGCGATGCGCTCGAGCAGCATCTCGCTGGAGCCGTCGACGAAGCCCGCCACGCGTGCGCCGATCAGGTGCCGCCCGAACGGGTGGACCTCGCGCAGCCCTTCGGCGCCCATCGCCTGCGCCAGCGCGGGCAGCTGCCGCTCGGCCATCCGGGTCGACAGCAGCTTGGCCTGCGCGGCCACCAACTGCGCGTCCTCGCGCGCGTCGATCATCGCGGCAGCTTGCGCGACCATCAGCCGGCAGGCGGCCAGTTCGCTGGCCGCTTCGGCCAGCCGCCAGCGCCAGCCCTGATGGTCGGCCAGCGGGCGGCCGAAGGCCGAGCGCTGTTCGCCGTAACCCGAGGCGACACGCAGCGCCTCGCCGACCATCCCGCAGCACATCGCGCCGATGTAGGTGCGCGCGCCGTTGATCGAGGCGAGCGCCGCCTTGAACGCCCGCCCCGGGGGCTGCAGCATCTCGTCCTCGCGCGCCTCGTAGGCCTCGAGCCGGAATCCGCCGGTGCCGATCGCGTTCTGGCCGGCGAGCGCGAACGCGGATTCGCGCACGAACCCGGGGCGGCGCCCGTCGACGACGAATCCCGCAATGCCGCGTCCGCCCGAGCCGGGCTCGGTCTGAGCGTACAGCACCACGACGTCGGCTTCGGCGGCGTTGGTGATCCAGGCCTTGGCGCCGTCGATGCGCCAGCCCTGCGGCGTGCGCGTCGCTCGGGTGGTGATCGCCGCAAAGTCCGATCCGGCGCCAGGCTCGGTCAGCGCCGTGCACCCCATGCGACGGCCGTCGATCAGCTCAGGCACGAAGCGCTGCGCGACCTCGGGGGCCGCCTCGCGGGCCAGCTTGGTCGCGACGTTCTGGGTGTTGATCAGCGACATCGTGAAAGCGAAGTCGGCCGCGCCCAGAATGTCGGCGACCTGCGCCTTGCGCGAGAACGGCAGACCCAGGCCGCCGAACGCCGCCGGCACCTCGATCCGGGTCAGGCCGATCCGGGCAGCCTCGTCCAGCGCCTCGCGGCCGATGCGCCGCTCGCGCTCCCAGAGCGCCGCGCGCGGCGCCACGACGTCGCGCGCGAAGGCCGCGGCCTGCTCGACCAAGGGGGGAGTGGATTCGGTCATCGTCATGCGGTCTTCTGTTCGGTCAACCCCAATGCCTCGATCGTCTCCTTGCGCATCACGAACTTCTGCACCTTGCCGGTGATCGTCATCGGGAACTCGGCCACGAAGCGGATGTGGCGCGGGATCTTGTAGTGGGCGATCTGCCCGTGGCAGAACGCGCGGATCTCGTCGGCGGTGGCGCTCTGCCCGTCGCGCAGCCTGATCCACGCACACAGTTCCTCGCCGTACTTCGGGTCGGGCACGCCGATCACCTGCACGTCCTGCACCTTGGGGTGGCGGTACAGGAATTCCTCGATCTCGCGCGGATAGACGTTCTCGCCGCCGCGGATCACCATGTCCTTGAGCCGGCCGACGATGTTGACGTAGCCCTCGGCGTCCATCGTCGCGAGGTCGCCCGTGTGCATCCAGCCGCCGGCGTCGATCGCCTCGCGGGTCCTGTCGTCGTCGTTCCAGTAGCCGCGCATCACCGAGTAGCCGCGCGTGCAGAACTCGCCGGTCTGCCCGCGCGGCACCACGCGGCCCTGCAGGTCGACGATCTTGATCTCGATGTGCGGCTGCACGCGGCCCACGGTCGACACGCGCCGCTCCAGCGGATCGTCGACCGCGCTCTGCGTGGACACCGGCGACGTCTCGGTCATGCCGTAGGCGATGGTCACCTCGCGCAGGTTCATCTGCGCCTGCACGCGCTTCATCACCTCGACCGGGCACGGCGAGCCGGCCATGATGCCGGTGCGCAGCGTCGACAGGTCGAACGACGCGAACCGCGGGTGGTCGAGCTCGGCGATGAACATCGTGGGCACGCCGTACAGCGCGGTGCAGCGCTCGTCCTGCACGGCCTGCAGCACCGACAGCGCATCGAATGCGTCGGCCGGGTACACCATCGTCGCGCCGTGCGTCATGCAGCCCAGGTTGCCCATCACCATGCCGAAGCAGTGGTACAGCGGCACCGGAATGCACAGCCGGTCGGACTCGGTCAGGCGGATCGCCTCGCCCACGAAGTAGCCGTTGTTCAGGATGTTGTGGTGGGTCAGCGTGGCGCCCTTCGGAAAGCCGGTGGTGCCCGACGTGAACTGGATGTTGATCGGGTCGTCGAACTGCAGCGTCGAGGCGAGCTCGGCCAGGCGGCGCCGCTGCGCGTCGCCGGCCCGGCCGGGGACGTCGTCGAAGTTCAGCATGCCGGCGGTGCGGGCGTCGCCCAGCCGGATCACCGTGCGCAGGTGCGGCAGCGTGCGCGCGCGCAGCTCGCCGGGCGCGCACGCCGCGAGTTCGGGCGCCAGTTCGAGGAGGATCTGCAGGTAGTCGCTGGTCTTGAGCGCGGGCGCCAGCACCAGCGCCTTGCACTCGACCTTGTTCAGCGCGTACTCGAGCTCGGCGCGGCGGTAGGCCGGGTTGACGTTGACCAGGATCAGGCCCGCCTTGGCGGTGGCGAACTGGGTCAGCGTCCACTCGACGCAGTTGGGCGCCCAGATGCCGATGCGGTCACCGGGCTCCAGGCCGAGCGCGAGCAGGCCGGCCGCGAGCGCGTCGACGCGCGCGGCCAGCTCGGCCCAGGTCCAGCGGACACTCTGGTGCTTCGACACCAGCGCCTCGCGCGCGCCGAAACGCGCGACGGTCCGCTCGAACGCCAGACCGATCGTCTCGCCGATGAGCGCGCGGTCGGACGTGCCGTGGTCGTAGGACGGTAGGGCGTGACTCACCTGCGCCTCCTCGGGTCGTGCGCGGAATCGCCAGTCTGACGGAATTCGGGCCACGATGGGAGCGGGCTGACTTACACTCGGCGCATGGATCGCATGCAGGCACTGGTTTGCAGCCGGCTCGGCGACGCGCTGGCCGGCGTCGCGCTGGCCGAGGTCGCCGCGCCGCGGCCCGGCCCCGGCGAGGTGGCCGTCGCGGTGCGGGCGGCGGCGCTGAACTTCCCCGACCTGCTGATGACGCGCGGCGGCTATCAGCACCGGCCGCAGCTGCCGTACGTGGTCGGCATGGAAGGCGCCGGCACGGTCGCCGAGCTCGGGGCCGGCGTGACCGGTCTGTCCGTCGGCGACGCGGTGTGCTTCGCGCGCAAGGAGGGCGCGCTCGCGCAGCGTGCGGTCGTGCCGGCCGGCGAGTTGCGTGCGGTGCCCCCCGGCTACGACTGGGGCGAGGCGGCCGCGTTCCACGTCTGCGCGTCGACCGCGTGGGTGTCGCTGATCCCGCGCGGGCAGCTGCAGCGGGGCGAGACGCTGCTGGTGCACGGTGCCAGCGGCGGCACCGGCGCGGCGGCCGTGCAACTCGGGCGCCACCTGGGCGCGCGCGTGATCGCGACCGGCACGTCGATGCCCAAGCTCGAGCCGGTGCGCGCGCTGGGCGCCGATCACCTGCTGACGACCGGGGGCGGATTCCGCGAGCAGGTCAAGGCGCTGACCGACGGGCGCGGCGCCGACGTGATCTTCGACCCGGTCGGCGGCGACGTGTTCGACGAGTCGGTCCGCTGCATCGCCTGGGAAGGACGGCTGCTGGTGGTCGGGTTCGCAAGCGGGCGGATCCCGACGATCGCGGCCAACCTGCCGCTGATCAAGTCGTTCTCGGTGATCGGGGTGCGCGCCGGCGAGTACCTTCGTCGCCACCCCGACCGCGCGCCTGCAGCCTACGCGGACATCGCGCGCCTGGCCGCAGAGGGTGTCTTTCGGCCGCTGATCGGCGCGCGTTTTCCGCTGTCGGGCGCGCTCGATGCACTGCGCGCGCTGGCCGACCGTGCGGTGCCGGGCAAGATCGTCGTCGAGGTCGGCGGCGGCTGACGCCGGCTCGGCCAGGCACGCGACGCCTTCGCCCAGGACCAAGGGCGTGGCGCTCGGTCGCGAGGTGGGGGTCAGCCCACCAGCTTCAGACCGCGCGCGTGCGCCAGCGTCACGTCCAGCGCGCGGCCCAGTTTGTCGAACAACTCGTCGATCTGCGCCTCGGTGATGATCAGCGGCGGGCACACCGCCATCGTGTCGCGCAGCGCACGGGTGATCAGGCCCTGCTCTAGCACGGCGGCGCCCAGCCGGGCCAGCACGCCCGAGGCCGCGTCGAAGGTCTTGCGCGTGGCCTTGTCCTGCACGATCTCGACGGCGCCGATCAGGCCGACGCCGCGGGTCGCCGACACGAGCGGGTGCGCGGCGAGCGCCGCCAGCCGCGACTGGAAGCGCGGGGCGACACGCCGCACGTGCCCGACGATGTCGCGTTCCTCGTAGATCTTCAGCGCCTCCAGCGCGACCGCCGCGCACACCGGATGGCCGGCGTAGGTGACGCCGTGCGAGAACGCACCGTTCCTGCGGCTGCCCTCTACCAGGCCGTCGTAGATCGCCTGCGTGACCAGCGTCGCCGAGATCGGCAGGTACGAACTCGACAGCGCCTTGGCCACCGTCATGATGTCCGGCTTCACGCCGTAGGTGTCGCAGCCGAACAGGTTGCCGGTGCGCCCGAATCCGCAGATCACCTCGTCGGCGACCAGCAGGATGTCGTGGCGGCGCAGCACCGCCTGCAGCTTCGGGAAATAGGACGCCGAGGGAACGATGACGCCGCCGGCGCCCTGCACCGGCTCGGCGAAGAACGCGGCGATGGTGTCGGCGCCTTCGCGTGCGATCAGCGCCTCGAGCTCGGCCATCAGCCGCTCGACGAGCGCGTCCTCGGTCTCGCCCGGCCGGCCGCTGTGGTACAGGCTCGGGCAGCCGGTGCGCAGCACCCGCCCGATCGGCAGGTCGAAGTCGGCGTGGTTGCCCGGGATGCCGGTCAGGCTCGCGGCCATCACGGTGACGCCGTGGTAGCCGCGCTCGCGGGCGATGAGCTTCTTCTTCTCGGGCTTGCCGATCGAGTTGAAGTAGTACCAGATCACCTTGACGGCCTGGTCGTTGGCCTCGGAGCCCGAGTTCGCGAACAGCGCCTTGTCCATGCCCAGGTGCCGCGTCAGCCCGATCAGCCGTTCGGACAGCTCGATCGACGGCTCGTTGGAACGGCCGGCGAAGATCTGGTAGTACGGCAGCTCGCGCATCTGGCGGATCGCGGCGTCGACCAGGCGCTGCTCGGAGAAGCCCAGCGATGTGCACCACAGCCCGGCCATGCCCTCGAGGTAGCGGCGCCCCTGGTCGTCCTCGACGTACACGCCGTCGCCGCGCCGGATGACCATCGGGCCGGTCACGCGGACCTGGTCGAGCGGCGTGTAAGGATGCAGCAGGTTGGCGATGTCCTGCTGGACGTTCTGGTCGTGGGTGCGGGTCATGGTGTCGGGCGTCCCTCGTCGGTGTCGACCGTCCTGCCCGGGCCGGTGGTGCGCGCAGGCGCAGCCGGATTGCGTGACGGTTCCGTGGCAGCATACCCGGCGGCGCCGGGGGGGCGTCAAGCGCGGCGCGGGCGCGGTGCCGCGGCGTGCGTCAGAAGTCGACGCCCATGCGCATCTGCATGATGATCATGTTGCCGTTCGTGGCGCCGCTGCGGGTGTTGCCCGCCCCGAGCTCGAGCATCCACTTCAGGTGCGGTTGCAGGTACCAGTTCAGGGTCGTCATGACCATGTTGAGCCGGCCCCCCTGAATGCCGCGATCGCTCAGGTCGGTGTACGAGTACCGGATGGCGGCCTCCAGCGCGCCCCAGCCGCCCTTTGGACCGAACTGGAACCGGCTCGAGGGGTTCACGCGATCGAAGGCCCCGGTCTCGCGGTTGTAGGGACGGCTCTCCCCGGTCAGAAACACGCCAGCCGTCGCGTAGAAGCCGCCGAACACCAGCGGGCCGACGGCGCTGTCCTCGATGCTGGAGCGGATCAGCTCCGCCTGGGCCGACACTGCGCCGTCGACCCACGCCAACTCGGCCGCCGTCGTCGACACCCGGCTCGCGTTGATCGTGCCGGTGTCGATCACGTACGGCGCGATGTAGCTCTCGGGGCGCGATCGATAGCGCAGCTGCCCATTGCCGGCGTAGCTGGCGCTCCCGCTCAGGCCCAGGTGCAGCAGGCGGTTCGCGGACGGGCGGTCCGCATCGATGCCGTCGACGGCCAGCCAGGTCAGCCGGGCGTTGACGTTGCCGAAATCCTTCGACGCGTAGCCGTACTCCGGGTTGGTGCCGCCGTTTCCGTACAGACCCACCGTCCAGGTGCCGCGCCGCGCGAGGAACGTGCGGCCGATCTCGAGGCCCAGCTGCGTGCCGGGCACGATCGCCTGCAGCGGCGCCGCCGGCTCGTTGAACTGGATGTTCCAGCTGCTCGTGATCAGGTCCAGTCCCATGGTCGGCTGAAAGTAGCCGAACTTCAGCCTGCCGATGTACGGGAGGTCGGGAACGGTCGCGTTCGCCTCGGTGACGCTGAACTGGTTCGGGACGTACCCGATGTCGATCGTGTACGTGATCGGGATCAGCACGATCGAGCCGCCCCGGAACTTGATGCGCGCGCGGCGCAGGTCGAAGCCGTTGTCGAAGCCGGTCAGAGTGCCGGTGGTCGAGAACACCGCGCCGTCGACTTCCAGCTTGCCCGTGATCTTGCCGGTGAACTGCACCTCGTCGAGGTTGATGCGCGGCAGGGTGCTCGCGGGATCGGCGAACGACAGCTTGCGCGTGGCCGACATGTGCAGCCCCTCCCAGCCCCGCCAGGAGAAATCCCACACGAACGGCCCTTCGGGCGCTGCGTCGGACTCGCCGCTGCCGGTGGTCTGCTCCTGCGGGATCTCCGCCGCGGGCCGCTGCGTCGGGTCCGCGGGTGCCTGCGCGCGCAGCGCCGGCGGCACGGCCAGCATCGCCATCAGGGTTGCGAGGGTGACGATCCGCCGCGCTGCGCGCCGATCGGCCTCGCGAGACGGCCGGCAATGCTGCTTCGCGATCATCTCCGAAGGGCGCCTCGCACAGGGGGTCTTCAGAAGCTCACCGCCAGTCCGATCGCGAAGCCGGAGACGTTCCTGCCGAACGCGTACCGCGCCACGAGCCGGGTGCGCGTGACGAACACGTCATAGGCGCTCGAGTCGAGCTCCAGGCCGACACCCAGCGACGTCAGGTTGTTGAATCCCAGGATATTCGCATTGTCGCCGAAGTAGGTCGAGTGCGCCGCCTCGAGCACGTAGCGGACCGGGCGATTCAAGGCCGTCCAGCCGGTGGGGGCGCGCCAGCGAGCCCACAGCGCGGTTGTCTGCGCGTCGGCCGTTCCCTTGACCGACTCCGCGCTGCCGCCGAAGCTCTCGAGGCGAATGAACGTGAAGCGCCATTCCACGTCGATTTCGAAGTCCTCGCGGTACCGCTGGTAGTCGAGCATCAACGACCCGCCGTACCCGTAGGCGTCGAGGTGCCCGTTGTCCAGGAAGTCGATCTCGCGCCCGGTCTTGATCGCGAGCAAACGCTGGGCGACCGACAGGTCGCTGGTGACCCGTCCGAGGGAGAAGTTCAGAATCGGACGAAACGTGAGGTCGGCGGTGATCGGAAGGTCCCAACCGACGCCACCCGTGGCGACCAGGCTTGTCCACTTGGCCGGGACCGCGCGCTCCTCCTCGCCCTGGGTCAGCACGAAGGTCGGGTCGTAGCGGCTCGCCGCGAGACCGCCTTCCAGGTACAACGGGAAGGCCTTGCCCAGGGTGAAGCCGCCTGCGACCTGGGTCATGCTCAGGCTGGGGTTGGCCGTCGACGCGCTCTGGATCGACAGGAAGCTGCTCGTCAGGTCGGGAACGACCGCAAAGCCCATCAACGCGAGCACGCCGTTGGCGTACCTCTCGATGTTGGTGCCGACGCGCCCGTTGGTCTGCGCCGGCGCGGGGGGACAGGCGAGCGCACAGGCTGCGGCGATCCCGAGGGCCGTCGCGCGGCATCGAAGGCTGCCGGGGTTGCCCGTTCGCATCGGCGCCATCCCGTCGGCTTTGCCGCGTGCCACGCGCCCGATCCCCCCGGTTCAGCGCGAGCGGGAGCCCGCGCGCTGTCGAGCGTCGATCTTGCCGAGGTGGAACGACCCCGTCGTCCGACTCGCAGGGTCGCCCTTCCTCGTCGCCAGGTACTTCGCCGCTGCGTCCTGCTTCCCGAGGGCCCGCGCGCCTGCGGACAGCCAGGGCGTCGCAGGGGCGGGCAGGGTCAGGTGCCTGACGGGCATTCGCATGGGGGGCGTTCCCAATCGTATCGGACGCAGTACCGCTCGCCGCAGAGACCGCGCCGGGTCAAAGCTCAAAGTCTAGCCAGCCGCCGGCCGCCCTGTCCAATGCCACATCGGCATCCGTGCGACGCCCGTCGGTCCTCCTGCCCGCCCGCCCGCCGACCTGGCCGCCTAGGCTAACGCCGCAGAAGCAGGTACGCTTGCGGGCGAACGACCCGACCGGAGGAGACCGTGCCCGCACCGAAGCTGATTCTCGACTATGTCTACGACCACGCCCGCGACCACGCCGACAGGATCTTCCTGACGCAGCCGTACGACGGCGGCAAGACCATCGACTACACCTGGGGCCAGGTCGTCGACCAGGCCAGCCGGATGGCGGCGCACCTCAAGGCCAACGGCTTCGGCGACGGCACGCACGTCGCGATGCTGTCGAAGAACTGCGCGCACTTCTTCATCGCCGAACTGGCGATCTGGATGGCGGGCGGCACGACGGTCGCTATCTTCCCGACCGAAGGCCCCGACACGATCCGCTACGTGCTCGAGCACAGCGACTCGAAGCTGCTGTTCGTCGGCAAGCTCGACACGTGGCCGCAGCAGGAGCCCGGCGTGCCGGCCGGCATGCCGCGCATCGCGCTGCCGCTGGCGCCGCCGACCCAGTACGACAAGTGGGACGACATCGTCGCGCGCACCAAGCCGTTGCCCGCGCGCACGCAGCGCAAGCCCGACGAGCTGGCGATGATCATCTATACGTCGGGCTCCACCGGCACGCCCAAGGGCGTCATGCACAACTTCGGGCGGGTCACGGTCGCCGCGGAGCGAATCGTCGCGGCCGAGAAGTACACGTCGCAGGACCGGCTGCTGTCGTACCTGCCGCTGGCCCACGTGTTCGAGCGCGCCTTCGTCGAGTGCGCGGCGTTCGTCGTCGCGCCGCACGTCTACTTCGCCGAGACGCTCGAGTCTTTCGTGCAGGACATCGGGCGCGCGCGCCCCACGCTGTTCATCTCGGTGCCGCGGCTGTGGGTCAAGTTCCAGCAGGGCGTGCTGCACAAGTTGCCGCCGAAGAAGCTCGACCTGCTGCTGAAGATCCCGGTCCTGAACAACGTGATTCGGCGCAAGGTCCTGACCGGGCTGGGGCTCGACCAGGCGCGGCTGGCCGGCAGCGGCTCGGCGCCGATCCCGGGCGAGGTCATCGCATGGTATCGCCGTCTGGGCCTGAACCTGAAGGAAGGCTATGCGATGACCGAGGACTTCGCGTACTCGCACAGCTCGACTGACGACGCCCACGAAGTGGGCTGTGTCGGCGTGCCGTACCCGGGCGTCGAAGTGAAGATCAGCGAAGACCACGAGGTGCTGATCAAGTCGCCGGGCCAGATGGTCGGCTACTACAAGCAGCCCGAGCTGACCCGGGAGTCGCTGACGCCGGACGGCTTCTTTCGCACCGGCGACCTCGGCGAGCGGCGCCCGAACGGACTGCTCAAGCTGACCGGGCGCGCCAAGGAGCTGTTCAAGACCGCCAAGGGCAAGTACGTGGCGCCGGCCCCGATCGAGAATCGTCTCGGCGAGAACCCGATGATCGAGACCGTGATGGTTTCGGGGGTCGGACAGCCGGCGGCGTACGCACTGGTCGTGCTCGCCGAGGAGCTGCGGCCGCAGGTCAAGGACCCGGCGGTCCGTGCCAACGTCGAACGTGAACTGAGCCAGCTGCTCGGCGAGGTCAACAAGGAGCTGGCCGACTACGAGCAGCTGAAGATGATCGTGATCGCGCGCGAGCCGTTCTCGATCGAGAACGGGCTGCTGACGCCGACCATGAAGATCCGCCGCGCCAAGATCGAGGCGGCGGTCGCGCCCAACCTCGACAAGTGGTACGGCTCGAAGGCGTCGGTGGTCTGGGCGTGA
Organism: uncultured Burkholderiaceae bacterium; assembly: GCA_964354355.1. Classification (GTDB taxonomy): domain Bacteria; phylum Pseudomonadota; class Gammaproteobacteria; order Burkholderiales; family Burkholderiaceae_E; genus CAYGZN01. The sequence goes on from CAYGZN010000009.1 coordinate 12,742, forward strand.
CGGCAATCGCCGCGCCAGCCGGTGGACACCGGCTGGCGCGGCCCGGTCACTCCATCTGCGTGACGAACTTGGTCGTCAGGTAGCCGTCGAAGGTCTCGATCCCGCCCTCGCTGCCGATGCCGCTGTCCTTGACCCCGCCGAACGGGGCCTCGGGCAGCGCCTGGCCGAAGTGGTTGATGTTGACGTTGCCCGTTTCCAGGCCGTTCTGGATCTTCAGCGCGTTCTTCGTCGACCGGGTGAACGCGTACGACGACAGGCCGTAGGGCAGCCGGTTGGCACGCGCGATCGTGTCGTCCAGGTCCTTGAACGGCACGCACGGCGCGATCGGGCCGAACGGCTCGCTGGTCATCACCTTGCTGTCGTCGGGTGCGTGCGTGATCACGGTGGGCGCCCAGAAGTAGCCGCGGTCGCCGATGCGCATGCCGCCGGTCTCGATGCGGCCGCCCCGCGCGGTCGCGTCCTCGACGAACTCGGCCATCACCGGCAGGCGCCGCTCGTGCGCGAGCGGCCCCATCTTCGTGTCGGCTTCCAGGCCCGGGCCGACCTTGATCTGCCTGGCATTGGCGATGAACCGCGCCATGAACGCGTCGAAGATCTTCTCGTGCACGAAGAAGCGGTTCGGCGACACGCAGACCTGGCCGGCGTTGCTGAACTTGAGCGTCGACAGCAGGTCGGCCGCGCGCTCGACTTCGGCGTCCTCGCACACGATCACCGGCGAGTGGCCGCCCAGCTCCATCGTGATGCGCTTCATGTGCGCGCCGGCCATCGCCGCCAGCTGCTTGCCGACCGGCACCGAGCCGGTGAACGACACCTTGCGCACGATCGGTGACCGGATCAGGTGCTCGGAGACCTCGTGCGGCACGCCCCAGACGACGTTGAGCACGCCCGGCGGCAGGCCGGCCTCGTGGAACATCCGCGCGATCGCCACGACCGCGCTCGGCGTGTCCTCGGGGCCCTTCAGCACGATCGTGCAGCCGGCGCCGATGGCCGCCGCGACCTTGCGGATCGCCTGGTTGTAGGGGAAGTTCCACGGCGTGAACGCGGCGACCACGCCGACCGGCTCGCGAAGCACCAGCTGGCGCACGTTGGGCAGCCTGGGCGGGATCACGCGGCCGTAGATCCGGCGGCACTCCTCGGCGTGCCAGTCGCAGTGGTCCGCACAGCGGGTCAGCTCGCCGATCGCCTCGGGCAGCGGCTTGCCCATGTCCAGCGTGAGGTTGCGCCCGATCCCGTCGGCCCGGTCGCGCGTCATCTGGCCGACGGCGCGCAGGATGCGGCCCTTGTCCATCGGCGACACGGTCTTCCAGGTGGCGAACGCGCGCTGCGCGGCGGCGAGCGCGCGATCCAGGTCGGCCTTGCTCGCATGCGGCAGCCTGCCGATCACGCTGCCGGTCGCCGGGTCGTACACGTCCTGCTCGCGGCGCCCGCCGCCCTTGACGAACTCGCCGTCGATGTACAGGCACAGGTCTTCGTACATGGCTGTGTTCCTCCTACGGATCGCCCAGTCTACTGCGGCCCGGCCTGCGGCGGCGCGGCGGGTCACTCGACCTTGATGCCGACCTTCGCGATCAGGTCCCTGTAGAACTCGCTGTCCTCGCGGATCTGCTTCGCGAACGCGTCGGGCCCGCGGTAGTCGGGAAACTGGCTGAACTTGACCAGCTGCTCGCGCACGCCGGGTGCGGCCAGTGCCTTGTCGACCTCGGCGGCCACGCGGTTCACGACCTCGGGCGGCGTGCCCCGCGGGGCGAACAACCCGAACCAGCTGCCGCCCGGCACTTCCAGTCCCTGCTCCTTCAGCGTGGGCACGTTCGGCAGCTCCGGGTGGCGCACCGCGCTGGTCACGGCCAGCGCCTTGACGTTGCCGGCCTTGACCTGCGCCAGCGCGACCGGATCGTAGATCAGGTCGATGCGCCCGCCGACCAGGTCGTTCAGCGCCTCGGCCGAGCCCTTGTACGGCACGTGCAGCAGCGTGATGCCGGCCTTGCTGTGGACGATCTCGCCCGAGATGTGGGTTGCCGTGGCGGTGCCGGCCGAGCCGAAGGTCAGTTTGCCGGGCGACTGCCTGGCCAGCGCGACCAGTTCGGGCATCGTGCTGGCGGGCAGGTCCTTGCGCGCGGCCACGATGCCGTAGCTGCTCGAGATCGATGCGATCGCCACGAAGTCGTTGTCGGGGTCGTACGGGACCTTGCGCAGGTGGTGGGTGATCGCCATCACGGCGGTGGGCGCCAGCAGCAGCGTGTAGCCGTCGGCCGGCGAGCGCGCCACGGCCTGCGCGCCGATCGTCGCGCCGGCGCCGGCGCGGTTCTCGACGATCACCTGCTGGCCGAGCGGGCCGGAGATCTTCTCGGCGATCATGCGGCCGATCAGGTCGGAGTTGCCACCGGCCGGGTAGGGCACGACGAGCTTGACCGGACGCGTGGGCCACGGCGCCTGCGCGTGGGCGTCCCCGGACATCGCGGCCGGCACGACGGCGACCGCGGCGAGCGCGCAGAGCGCGCCGAGACTCGCGAGCATGCCGAGGGCCGCGGCCAGGCGGGCCGATGCCGCACGGCGCGTCACGCCGCGCCCGCGGGTCCAATCGCTTTCCCTGATTCCATGGCTTTCGTCCATCCCTCGGCTCCCTTCGATGTCGCGGTGCCCAGTCGGTTCAGCGACCGGTGAATCGGGGTTTGCGTTTCTGCCTGAACGCGGCGGCGCCTTCCTGGCCGTCGGCGCTGTTGCGCACGAGCGCCAGATCACGGGCCGCCTTGGCCATGCGCTCGGACGGTCCCTGCGCGAGCACGTCCTGCGTGACGAAGCGCTTGAGCGTGGTCATCACCAGCGGCGCGAACCCGGCCATTTCGCGGGCCATGGCCAGCGCCGCCGACACCTGGTGGCCGGTCGGCACGATCTCGTTGGCGAAGCCCACGTCGTAGGCGCGCTGCGCGTCGATCGTGCGGCACAGCAGGATCAGCTCCATCGCGACCTTGTGCGGCACGCGCGCGGCCAGCCCGGCGATCAGTCCGCCCGTGAAGCCCAGCTTGGCCTCCGGGTAAGAGAACTTCGCGTTCTCGGCGGCCACCAGCAGGTCGCACATCATCGCGACCACCAGCGCCCCGCCGACGCACCAGCCACCGACCGCGGCGATCACCGGCTTCTCGGTGGTGATGCCCACCGTCGGCACGCAGCGCCACAGCTCCGGCAGGTCCGTGACGTCCGCCCCGGTGGAGAACGCGTCGTCGCCCATGCCGGTCAGCACGGCCACGCGCTGGTCCGACGCGTCGAACGCGGCGAACGCCTGCTGAAGCTCGATCGCGGTCTGCGCGCAGATCGCGTTCCTGCGTTCCGGACGGTTGATCGCGATCAGCGTCGTGCCGTCGTCGTGGTTCGTCACCAGCACCTTCTCCATGTCCCTCACCTCGTCCTGACGCGTGTCGTTCGATCCATCGGTGTCACCCGGTGCGCAGCCGCGCGTCGACCGCGCAGCAGCCGGCCTCCCAGACGCGCAGCGGATTGACGTCGAGCTCGAAGTCGTGGCCGGCCAGGTCGTGCGCGAGCCACGACACTCGAACGATCGCATCGACCACGGCGTCCAGAGCCAGCGTCGCGCCCCGATAGCCGGCCAGCACCGGCCACACCGGCAGCGATTCGAGCAGGCGGCGCACGTCCGCGGCGGCCAGCGGCGCGCGGGCGATCGCGCGGTCGGGCAGCAGTTCGACCAGCACGCCACCGGCACCCAGCACGACGACCGGCCCGAACTGCGGGTCGCGGCGCGCCCCGACGATGAGCTCGAGCGTGCCGCCCACCATCGCCTGGACGGACACGCCGTCGATGCGGGCTGCGGGGACCGCGCGCTTCGTGTTGTCGAGGATCTCGCCCCAGGCGTCACGGACCTGCGCCGCGGTGCGCAGGCCGAGCCGCACGCCACCGACGTCGGACTTGTGCACGACGTCGGGCGAGGCGATCTTCATCGCCACCGGATAGCCCAGCACCTCGGCTGCAGCGACCGCGGCGTCGACCGACACTGCGAGACGGGATGCATTGACCGGAACGCCGCGGGCGGCCAGCACGTCCTTGGCGGCCGCCTCGTCGAGCGTGCCGCGCAGGCCCGCGACGGCGCCATTGCGCGGCCCGCCGGCATCGGGCGGGCGCTGCGCGTGTGCGCGCGGCTGGAAGCGGCTGCGCGCCACCCACGCGGCCAGCGCCTCGATCGCTTCGTGGGTCGCGTCGGTGTACGGCACGCCTCGCTCGCGCAGCACCGCACGCGGCGCCGCACCGGCCGGGCCCATCTGCATCACGTAGAAGACCGGCTTGCGTTCGCGGCCGGCGGCGTCCGCCATGCCCGCGGTCAGTTCCTCGGCGAGCGTGCCCAGCATCGGCGCGGTGGTGATCGGCGCGAGCACCGCATCGGTCGCCGGATCGTCGGCGAGAATCTGCGCGGTGATCCGCGACACGTCCGCGGCCTCGTCGAATCGGCGCCCGCCCAGGTCGATCGGGTTGCCGCCCTGCCCGGGTGAGTAGTACGCGTCGATGCGTTCGCGCGTGGCCGGACCGAACTCGGCCAGCGGCACCCGCCGGCTGCTCAGCGCATCGGCAGCCAGCGCGCCGCCGCCGCCCGAGGTGGTCAGGATCGCGACGTTGCGCACCGCCACGCCCGGATGGCGGGCCATCGCGGCGGCCAGCGTGACCATCGCCCCGAAATCGTCGAGCATCGTGACCTGCTCGTCGCGGCACACCGAGGCCAGCACCGCGTGGCTGCCGGCGATGCTCGCGGTGTGCGAGAACGCCGCTCGCGTGCCGGCCTCGGTCCGGCCGGCCTTGACCATCAGCCAGGGCTTGCCCGCCGCGCGGGCGCGCTGCGCGAGCGCAACGAAACGCTGCGGGTCCTTGATGCCTTCGACGTAGGTGCAAATCACGCCGGTGCGGGCATCCTCGATCAGGTACTCGACGAAGTCGGCCATCTCCAGGTCGGCCTGGTTGCCGACCGACACGCAGTGCGAGAAGCCCACGCCGACCGCCTGCGCGCGATCGAAGATCGTCGCCATCAGCGCGCCGCTCTGGCTGACCAGCCCGATGCGACCCACCGGCAGCGAATCGACGTCCAGCGCCGGCGACGAGCACAGCACCACGTGGTTGGCCGGGCTGATGACCCCGAGGCAGTTGGGCCCGATCAGGCGCATGCCGTGCGCGCGTGCCACCTCGACGATCTCGCGCTCGAGCGCGGCGCCTTCGGCACCGGCGTCGGAGAACTTGGCGGTGATCACGATCGCCCCGCGTGCGCCGCGCCGGGCGGCGGCCTCGATTTCGGGCTTGACCTTGTCGCGCGGCAGCGCCATCACGACCATGTCGGGCGGCTCGGGGGTGGCGGCGACCGACGGAAACGTCCGGATGCCGAACAGCGTCTGGCGCGACGGATTGATTGGATAGATCGTGCCGGCGTAGCCGTGCTTGATCAGCATCCGGTACAGGCGGCCGCCGAACTTGGTCTGGTCCTCCGAGGCACCGATGACGGCGACCGATCGGGGCGACAGCAGCTGGGCAATCGAGGTCATGGTCGGGGCGGCTCGAAAGGCATCGCGGGCTCAGCGGGGCGCGCGCGGTGCGGCGCGCAGGCGGTCGCGGTAGGCGGCGATGCGCGCCGCCAGCCCCGGCCGCGCCGCGGACCGGACCAGCGCGGCCAGGTCGGCGTCGCGGTGATCGTCGCGCGTGGCCGCGCGCGTGGCGGCGAGCGTGTCGCGATCGACTGCGGGTGCAGGGCCGATCGATGCGCGCACCGCATCGGCGCCTGCCGCGCCGTCGGACTCGATCAGCGTCGTCGCCAGGCCGCCGGCCAACGCCTGTGCGGCATCGACCTCGACGCCGCCGGCCACCCACTGCCGCGCGCGGTCCGTGCCGACGCGCTCGGCGAGCCGGCGGGTGCCGAGCACGATGCCGAAGCCCGCGCCTGGAAACCGGAACGTCGCGTCGGCCCCCGCGAGCCGCAGGTCGCAGGCGGCGAACAGGTCGGCACCGGCGCCCCAGGTGCGCCCGGTCGCGACCGCCACGGTGCGCACCGGCGCGTGCCACAGCGCGGCGAGCAGCGTCTCGATGCGCACCAGGCGTGCAAGCAGGTCGCCGTCGCTCGAGCGGTCGAGCTCGGACAGGTCCAGGCCCGTGCACAGGTGGCGGCCGGCGCCGGCCACGACGAGCGTGTGCACGTCCCGATCCGCGCACGCCCGGTCGACGGCTCCGCTCAGCGCCTCGACCAGTTCCGACGACAGCGCGTTGCCGCGGTCGGCCCGATCGAGGGTCACGGTCGTCACGCCGGACCCGGTCTCGACGCGGATCATCCGGCGCGCACCGCCGCCGACCGGTCCCACAGGTTGGGCACCGTCGCCGCCGAATAGCCGGACACGAAGTCGCGCATCGCGCCCGAGGCGGGGTCGAAGACGTGCCGGCGCACCGCACCGATGTTGGCGCCGTAGACGTGGATGCTGATCGATGCACGATCGCCGAGCGCGTTGGACACGACGTGCCAGTCGCCCAGCCTCGGCGAGACCGCCTCGATCATGCCGGGCTCGAGCGTGTGCTCGATGCCGCGCGCGTGCACGCGGCCGTCGCGCGCGGGCGCGTACTCCTGGCACAGCTCGGCGCCGCGCAGCATGCCGACCAGTCCCCACACCGTGTGGTCGTGGACCGGCGTGCGCTGGCCCGGGCCCCACACGAAGCTCACCACCGAGAACCGCTCGAGCGGGTCGCAGTGCAGCAGGTACTGCCGGTAGCCCGCGGGGTCGGCCTGCGCGAAGGCCTCGGGAAGCCAGCGGTCGGACGCGATCAGCGTCGCCAGCAGCGGGCGCGCCTGCGCGAGCAGGACGGGCTCGTCCAGGCCGCGGCCGACCAGGTCGGTCATTTCGAGCACGAACTCGCGCAGCGGGGCGATCGGGTCGAGAGGTTCGGTCATCGGTCGGTGCTCCGGGGGAATCGCTTGCGCAGGGCGGCGGTGTGCTCGCCCAGCGCGGGCGGGCGCGTGTCGAGCTCGAGCGCAGCGCCGTCGAAGCGCACCGGGTTGACGACGGTCCGCGTGACCACGCCGTTGGGCAGCGTCATCGGCCGCACCAGCTGCAGGTGTTCGGTCTGCGGATCGGCCAGGGCCTCGGCGTAGCCGTTGATCGGCGCGCACGGCACGCCGGCGGCTGCGAACAGGCGCAGCCATTCGGCCGCGGGACGTTTGCGGAAGTGGACCTCGAGCAGTTCGCGCAGCGCCTCCTGGTGGGCAGCGCGCTGCGTCGGCGTGGCAAAGCGCGCGTCGGCCTCGAGCTCGGGCGACGGAATCGCCGCGCACACCGACTGCCACAGCTTGTTGTTGCCCGCGGCGATGGCGAACCAGCCGTCGCGTGACCGGTAGGCCTGGTAGGGCGCGTTGCGCGGGTGCGCGGATCCGAGCTTGCGCGGGTTGTTGCCGGTGCCGAAGTATTCGCTGGTCTGCAGCGCCGAGATCGCGATCGTCGCCGCGAACATCGGCACGTCGATCGTGCCGCCGGCGCCGCCGGCGCGCACCCGCGCAATCAGCGAAGCAATCGCGTAGGCGCCGTACAGGCCCGAGGCGAAGTCGGCCAGCGGCACGCCCGCCTTGACGGGCGCGCCGTCGGCCTCGCCGGTCACGCTCATGACGCCGGCCGCGGCCTGGATCGTCAGGTCGAAGCCGCCTTCGCCGCCGCGCGGACCGTCGGGCCCGAACGCCGAGATCGAGCAATACACCAGCGACGGC
>CAYGZN010000010.1:0-4348 GCA_964354355.1 uncultured Burkholderiaceae bacterium
AGTAGGTGTCCTGCAGCAGCGGCTGGCCGCACTTGAACAGGACCGAAAGGCGGGTGTCTCCTTCGGTCGCACTCTGGCCGTTGCAGCGCAGCGACTCGGCGCGGGTCGGCGCCGCGTGCACAGCGATGAGCGTGACCACACAGATGCGGAGCCAGGCATGCATGAGCGCCTCAGCGGGCGAAGCGTTTCGCGCATTGTGCACCGCCAGGTGCGCACGCGCCAGGCGACGACGTGAGCCGAGCGCAGCGTACGATGCAGACCTGCGGCGACGGGTCCGTCGCCGGCCGTGACAAGGATGCGTTCGTGCCGGCAGCAGCGAAGCGCTTTGCGTGGGTGGGCGTCGTACTCGGGTTCGTTGCGCACGCGGCGCACGCCAACCTCTTCGTCGAGGACCGCCGCGAGCAGCGTGACCCCACGCTGCCGGTGTTGCGCTCGGTGGGTGTGCTGCACCGGCCCGAGGCAGGCGCGGGCGGCACGGCGTTCCTGGTGAGCAACTGCCACATTGCAACGGCCTACCACGTTGCGTTCACACGGGGACGCAACCCGCGAACCGGCACGGTGGAGATCGATCGACCGAGAATCGGCCACACGGCTGACTTCCTCGTCGGCCTCGACCCGACTGCGGCGTCGAAGTTCTCGGCCAGGGCGCGCGCCCGCGTCGTTGCCTTCGGCCCGTTCTCGAAGTCGGATTTCCGCGGCATGGCGGGCGATTGGGCGATCCTCAGGCTCGACGAGTGCCTGGGAAGGACGTATGGATACCTGCAGGTCGCACGCCCCGAACCCGGCCGTCCCATGCCCACCGGGGAACTGATGACAGTCGGATTCCCCGGATCCCGTGCTTCGATGCCCGGGATCACCGTGGAAAGCGGCTGCCGGGCGCGGGATCACGGCCCCGTTGCCGGGCTGGTGGGTGTCGACTGCGCGTTCGAAAGCGGCATGTCCGGAGGCCCGGTTCTCGAGCGACAGGCCGACGGGCGGTGGCGGGTCGTCGGGCTGGTCCAGCAATCCATGTCCCCCGTCGACGGGCCGCTGCCGGCGTACTCGATGCAACATCGCAACCAGATGGTCGACGTGACCGCGTTCGGCAAGGCGATCGACAGGGTGCTGCGATCGGACGGCAGGCGAGTCCTCGCCGAGCGCGCACGATAGACCGTGAGTTCAATCGACCCGAGCGCTTCACGCACCGCCCGCGCTCCCGGGTCTTCGACGGAGGCAGTATGGGGATTTCAGTCTGGGTATTCGTTGCGGTCGCCGCCTGCTGCGCCGGCTGGTTCGGCTATGTCGTTGTCAGACTGCTGAAGGAGATCGCAGACGAACTGCGGCACATCCGGGGCTACCTGCAAGGCGTCAGCGGTGAACTCGGGAAGATCTCGGGCCCTCTGGACTACGTCCAGAAGATCTACGGACTCGGCGAACGGGTTCTTGGCCGGAACGACAAGAAGTAGAGACCAGCGGGCTGCGCCGGCCCGGACGGCAACCGGCCCGGCAACGTCCGGGATCCGCTATCCTTGCCCGGTACCGGGCCTTTCCGCGGCCTCAGGAGGACCTCGACATGAAAGCACGACTGGCCCGGGTCCTTCGGTCGATTCTCGCTGCGCTCGCGATCGCCGGCTGCGCGACACAGGCCTCGAACCCGCCCGTCGCGTCGCCGGCCCCGAGCGGCCCGCCGCAGTCGATGCTGTGGGTCGGCAACAGCTTTTTCTACTACAACAACAGCATGCACGGCCACGTCGCTCAGCTCGCGCGTGGCGACAAGTCCGTCACGCATCGCGGCGTGTCGGTGACGATCAGCGGCTCGGGCATCGACTGGCACGACGTCGCCAGCTATCTCAACGCCGGCCAGATCGGCAAGTACTCGTTCGTGGGTGACAACGAGATCCGCTTCAACCCGCCCGGCCGGCAGTTCGACGCGGTCATGATCATGGACTGCAGCCAGTGTCCGATCCACCCGCAACTCCAGTCGGTCTTCCACGACTACGCGAAGAAGCACTCGGAAACGATCCGCGCCCATGGTGCCCGCCCCGTCCTCTTCATGTCGTGGGCGTACAAGGACAAGCCCGAGATGACCGCCCAGCTCGCCGAGCAGTACACGCTCGCGGGCAAGGCGAACGGTGCGCAGGTGGTGCCCGCCGGGCTCGCGTTCGCCAAGTCCGTGGCCAGAAGGCCGGGCCTCGAGCTGTACGTCGCCGACAAGCGCCACCCGAGCCTCGCCGGCACCTACCTGGCCGCGTGCACCGTCTACGCCTCGCTGCTGGGCAAATCGCCGGTCGGCAATGCCTATACCGCGGGGCTGCCTGCCGATGTCGCAGCACACCTGCAGCAGGTGGCGTGGGACACGGCGAAGGAGTACGACGGCAAGTAATCGGGCGCACGGTTTCCACCCGCCGCGCGCCGATGCTGCGCGAGCGAGACCCGCGCTGCGCGCACGCCTGACGGCGCTCTTGCCGCGGCGCTCAACCCTCGAGCAGCAACTCGCCTTCGCCCAGGCTGCCCAGGGCGATGGTGCTGCTTTCGACCAGGGCGGGCGCGCCTTTCAGGTGGGCGACCAGATCACGCGTGGTCGAGCGACGCGTCAGCATCAGGCAGGTCGTCTGGCCGCCCGTCACGAAGCTGGCGTGCCAGCAGCCCGGCCGCATGCAGATGCCGAGCCCGCAGCGGATCCGAAAGCACCGCAGTCGGGCGAGGTCCGGCAGGCGGGTTCCATCGGCGCGGGTCGCACAAACGACGTGCACGATCTCGTGCCCGCCGAGCGGGACGATCGCCTGCTCGGTCAGCCAGTGCACTTCGAGGGCGCGTACGCGCAGGCTGTCGTCGCGGTAGTTCACCCACAGGACTTCGGTCGCGCCGTCCTCGCCGGGGTCGAAGTCATGCACGTGCCAGAAGTCGCTGCCCGGATGGCTGAAGGCCGTCGCAGCGGGGTCCTGTGCAAACGGGGCGCCCAGGACCCAGCCGAACTCGCTGAAGGCCCGCTCGTCGAGAACCTCGATCGGAATCGTTGCGCACGCACGCGGGGCCGGGCCTACACGACCGTCTTCCATGCCTGATCGTTCGTCGCCGAGCCGTCGACGTGGTCTGCGAGTTTGCCGAGCAGGCCGACGTACTTCTTGTCCTGCCCCGACTTCGTCAGTACGTCCTGCACCGTGGACAGATCTTCGGTTCGGAAGACGAACAGAGCCCGGGCGGGATGGCCGCCAAGGGTCGGCGTCATCAGACTCGCGTCCATTTTGTAGTTCTTCTTGAAGTGTTCGACGATCTGCACGCAGATCGGCATGGCGGCCATCATGCTGGCCACGTTCTTGAAGCGAACCACTCGTGCGAAGGTGAACATTGCAGGCTCCTGTTGGGTCCACGAAGTGTTCGGCGGCACTCGCTTGCCATCGATCGACTGCCGCCCCGGGTAGCGTGGCGACCTTGCTCATCGTGCATCGCGGCTACCCGACCCAGTGGACATCCACGGCGAGGGCCTGTCAATAGCGAATCGGGCCTCGAATGCAGCCTATTTTCGATTGCGCCCCAGCTGGTCGTGGCTGGTGACCCAGTCGCCGTGCAGAACTGCGGCGGACAGCGACGTGTCGCCGGCGAGCACGACTGCCGCACAGATCTCGGCGAACTTGTTCGCCCCCCCGGCGCCGTAGCAGCCCAGCATCTCCAGGCACTCGCGCTGGGTGGCCAGGCCGGTGCCCCCGCCGTAGGTGGCGACGATCAGCGACGTGAGCGTGATCGACCAGTAGTAGTCGCCGTTGTCCAGCAACTGGCAGTAGGTGACGCCCGCGTGGGACTCGGCCACGTCGGCCGCGTCCTGCCCGCAGGCGATGAACATGGCGGCCAGGCCGTTGGCCGCGTGCTGCCCGTTGTTCGCGGCCCCCGCCAGGAAGGCACCCGCCTGGGAGATCTGGCGAGCGCGGAACAGGTCCGCGGTGTCCACGCCCATGAGTCGCTTGAGGATGTCCCTGCGGATCACGGCTTCGGCCACCACCCGCTTGCCGCGCGTCTGCAGCATGTTGATCTGCGAGTGCTTCTTGTCGGTGTCCATGTTTCCCGACAGCATGAACTGCGCGCCGCCCGGGTAGTGGGCCTTGATCCATTCGCAGGCCGCCAGCGTCGCCTTGCCGGTCATGTTCTGTCCGGCTGCGTCCCCGGTGGTGAAATTGAACCGCAGGTTGCGCAGCGGGCCCACGGCGTACTGGCCGATATGGATCAGCTTGCCTGCGTGCGTGGTGGATTCGGCCACCTGCCTGATCGCCTCGAAGTGTGCCTCGATCCAGTGGCCGAGGTCGCGGGCCTTGACCGCGTCGTCCATGATGAACACCGGCGAGCGCTGCATGTACTGCTCGACGACCGTCGCCTT
>CAYGZN010000010.1:4448-20041 GCA_964354355.1 uncultured Burkholderiaceae bacterium
GGCGCCAGCTCGAAGCCCTGCGCGGCCAGCTTCTCGCGCGTGGCCGGCTCGGCCAGTGCCTTGGCGATCTCGGCATTGAGCCGCCGCACGATCTCGACGGGCGTGCCCGCCGGCGCCACGAAGCCGAACCAGGTGTTGACCTCGTAACCCTTGATGCCCGACGCGTCCATCGTCGGCAGTCCGGGCAGCAGCGGCGAGCGCTCCAGGCTGGTCACCGCAAGCCCCTTGAGCTTGCCGTCCTTGATCTGGTTGATCACGGTGGGCGTGTTGAAGAAGCCCAGTTGCACCTCGCCGCTCATCACGGCCAGGATGCCCTGCGGCGCGCCCTTGTACGGGACGTGCAGCAGCTCGGTGCCGGTCATCTGACCGAACAGCACGCCCGACAGGTGGTGGCTCGTGCCGCTGCCGCCGGACGAGAAGGTGACCTGGCCCGGCTTGGCCTTGGCCTGGGCCACCACGTCCATCGGCGCGGCCGCGGGATTGGACGGATTGACGATCATGACGTTGGACACGCCGCCCACCAGCGCGATCGGCGCGAAGTCCTTGACCGGGTCATAGCCCGGCTTCGAGTACAGCGCGATGTTGAACACCAGCGTGCCCTGCGACGCGAACGAGATCGTGTAGCCGTCGGGCGTGGCGCGCGCGAGTTCGGCCATGGCGATGGTGCCGCCTGCGCCGGGCTTGTTCTCGACGACCACCGGCTGGCCGAGGGCCTTGGCGAGTTCGTTGCCGACGGTACGAGACACGATGTCGGCCGTGCTGCCGGCGGCCAGCGGCACCAGCAGCCTGATCGGCCGCGTGGGCCAGGCCTGTGCGCGCGCATCGGCGCAGGATGCGAGTGCGCCGAGGCCGACCCAGGCCGCGAGCAGTGCGCCCAGCCACGGGCACGCCCCCCGAGTCGGTCGGGCCCCCTTCAGCCCGGTCCGCATCGGCCCGGCCCTCATCGGTCCGGTCCGTTCCGGCGCTGTCCGCGGCAACCCGGCGCCAGCTGTGGCTCGTGCGTGCGTTTCCTGGGAGGACTTCATCGTCTGGATTCCTGCTGTCAGAGACCGATCGAGGTGGACACAAGCCGCGCCAGCTCGCGCCGCAGCCTGACCACGGTGGGCGCGTGCGCGCGCGAGCGGATCAGGTTCTTCATTTCGTACGGATCCGCCTTCAGGTCGTAGAGCTCGTCGCACTCGGCGTCGGCCGGCGATTTCTGCACCCAATGGATGTACTTGTGCCGGTCGGTGCGCACGGCCTTGTACGTCATGCCGTGCAGCCACGGCATCGCGTTCTCGCTGAAGTACTCGCACATGAACGACCGCCGCCACGGCACCGGTCGCGTCGCCGGCTTGCCCAGCGGCAGCAGCGACAGGCCCTGCATGGTCGCGCAGTCGGCGGCGCGGCCGCCGGCCAGCGCGACCAGCGTCGGCGCGATGTCCAGCGCCAGCACCATCTTCGACACGCTGCGCCCCGGCGAGAACCGGCGCGGATAGCGAACCAGGAACGGCGAGCGGATGCCTTCCTCGTACGCGAAACGCCGCTCCGGGCCGAGCGCGTGCTCGCCGAAGAAGTAGCCGTTGTCGCCCAGGAACAGGATCAGCGTGTCGTCGAGCTGCCCGCTGCGCTCGAGCGACTCGAAGATCTGGCCCACGCCTTCGTCGACCGAAGCCATCATGGCCGCACGCAGCCGGATCTCCTCCTGCGTGCCCGACTGGATCCAGTCCATCACCTTGCGGCCGCGCTCGGTGTCGCGCAGCGCGAAGGCCTCGGCGAAGGCCGGCTTGGTCCGAACGGCCTGCTGCGGGCCCATCACGTTCGGCCGCGGCGGGAAATGTGCACCGCGGTACAGGTCCTTGTGCCGATCGGCCGGCAGGTAGCCTCCGCCCGCGGGGTCCAGCGTGCCGTCGGGCGCCTGGAACGCGTCGGGGTGCACCGCCTTGTGCGCGAGGAACAGCGAGAACGGGCGGTCGCGGCGGTGCTCGATGAAGTCCAGCGCGTGCGCGTTGAGCAGGTCGGTGATGTAGCCGGTGTGCTTGTGCTCGGCGCCGTCGATGTTGAGCACCGGGTCGACGATGCTGCCGTGGCCCGGGAAGCTGACCCAGCGCGAGTAGCCCGGGCGCGGGCTCGCACTGTTGCCCATGTGCCATTTGCCGACGTGGGCCGTGTCGTAACCCAGCCGCTGCAGGATGACGTGGTAGTTGGGCAACCGGTGGCTCAGCGCGTCGCGCGCGACGTTGTCGATCACGCCGTGGCGGCTCGCGTACTGGCCGGTGACGATCGACGCGCGGTTGGGCGAGCACAGCGGCGTCGTGTGGAAGGCGTTCACGAAGTTCACGCCTTCCATGCCGATCCGGTCGGTGTGCGGCGTCTTCATGTACGGGTGGCCACAGAAGCCGACCTCGTCGAAACGCAGGTCGTCGACCAGGATCACGATCAGGTTGGGGCGACGGGGGCGGGTCATCGGGAAGGCCGGGTCGGTCGGAGACCGCATCGTGGCACACGTCGCACGGATTCCGCCAGCGACCAAAGCACCGGGCGGTGAGCCGCCACCGCGCCCGCGGTCAGCGGCGATGGCGCCCGCGGTAGGGTAGCCTTCGGCCATGGGTCCCCTGAGCCAGCGCTGGCGAGTCCTCTGGCCCTTGGCCGTGTGGCTGGCACTGGTGCGGGTGCCGGTCCCGGCCGGCCTGCACGCGAACCAGTGGCACTACTTCGCCGTGTTCGCCGCGGCGATCGTCGCGATGGTGCTGACCCCGTTGCCCAACGGCGCGATCGGCCTGATCGCCGTGACGTTCATCGCGTCGATGCGATACGTCGAGCCCGACGCGGGCAAGTCGATCGGCTGGGCGCTGGGCGGCTTCGCCGAGCCCACGGTCTGGCTCACGTTCGGCGCCTTCCTGTTCGCGCTCGGTTATCGGCACAGCGGGCTTGGCCGGCGAATCGCCCTGTCGCTCGTCAGGAGGCTGGGCCGACGCACGCTGGGACTGGGCTACGCGATCGCGCTGGCCGACCTGGCGCTGGCGCCGGGCACGCCGTCCAACACCGCCCGCAGCGGCGGCACGATCTACCCGATCGTGCGACAGATTCCGCGCCTCTACGGCTCGGAACCCGGCCCCACCGCAAGGCGCATCGGCGCGTACCTGATGTGGACGGCGTTCGCCGCGACCGCGGTCACGAGCTCGATGTTCGTCACCGCGCTCGTGCCCAATGCGACCGCGCTGGCGCTGGCGGGCCGCACGATGGGCTTCGAGGTCGGCTGGTGGGCCTTCTTCGCCGGGTTCGCGCCGGCCGGTCTGCTGCTGCTGGCGCTGGTGCCGCTCGTGGCCTACTGGATCTATCCGCCCGAGGTGCGCGACAGCCCGGAAACCGTTGCGTGGGCGGCCGACGAGCTGCGGCAGATGGGCCCGATGTCGCGCAAGGAGTGGACGATGGCCGCGCTGGTCGCGCTGGCGATCGTGCTGTGGGTGACCGGAAGCAACCCGAGCGTGTCGGTGCCGGGACTGGGCTCGAACTTCCTGCACCCGACCGGCGTGGTGCTGATCGTCGTGTCGCTGATGCTGGTGCTGCGCGTGATCGCGTGGGACGACGTGCTGGCCGAGCGCGAGGCGTGGGGCGTGCTGCTGTACTTCACGATGGTGCTGACGCTGGCCGACGGGCTGCACCGCATCGGCTTCGTCGAGTGGTTCGCGCGGGCGGTCACCGGGCCGCTGGTCGGAATCCCGCCGCTGGTGGCGATGTTCGCGCTGGTGGGGCTCTTCTTCTGGTCCCACTACCTGTTCGCCAGCATCACGTCGCACGCGGTCGCGGTGCTGCCGGTGGTGCTGGCCATCGGCAGGGAGATCCCAGGCGTGCCCGGCATGCCGCTGGCGATGCTGTGCATCTACGGGCTGGGGCTGATGGGCGTGATCTCGCCCTACGCGACCGGCTGCGCGCCGATCTACGCAGGCAGCGGCTTCATCGGGCGCGGCTGGTTCTGGTGGCTCGGCCTGGTCTTCGGCGCGCTGTTCTTCGTGGTGCTGGTCGGCGTGGCGGGGCCGTGGGTGCTGGCGACGATGCCGGGACGGTGAGACAGTCGGGCGCCGCCGTCGACCAGCGGGGCGCCGCCGTCAACCGAGCTCGGGTCCGGCGACCAGCATCAGCGTGCGGGGGTCACCGGGCGCCGGCTCCAAGCGCGGCGGGTCGACGCGTGCCGGGTCGAGCGGCGAGCCCGCGCCGCGCCGCGCGCGTGCCGGACGGACCATCCGCGTGAACGTCCGCTGTTGGCCGAAGCCCATCGCCTGCAGCGCCGCCCGCCACGGTGCGTGGCAGTCGGGTGCGTCGACGTAGACGGCGCTCGACACGCCCGCCAGCGCCGCCTCGAGCAACGCGATTGCGGTCGGCAGGTCGTTCGCGACCAGCGGGCCGATCTGCGTGGCCTCGCGCCCGGGTCGGCCGAACACGAAGCCGGTCACGCGTTCGCCGGAGCACGCGATGCGCGCCGCGGCCGGCAGTCGCGCGGCCAGCGACCGCAGCAGGGTTTCGCGGCAGCCGCCGAACGCCGGTGCGTCGAGCGCCAGGATCGTCGGCCAATCGTCGGCGTGCAGTGGGCGGATTGCGGCGGGCGTGTCGGCCATCGCAGCGGGCGTGCGGGCCGTCTCAGCGGACGGCGCCGTCGTATCCGCCGCACCCGCCGCCGGGCCAGCGGCCCGCTGGTACCGGGCAAACCCCCAGGTGTCGACGAAGCCCTGCTGCAGGTAGACGTCGTGGCCCGCCGGCGTTGCGTCCAGCAGGGCGTCCAGGCCCTGTGCCTCGAACCAGTCGATCGCCACCCGCAGCAGGCGCGACGCGTATCCCAGGCGCCGGTGCGCGGGCAGCACCAGCACCATGCTGACCCAGGCGAATCCGGCGCCGGGGCGCGCGTCGAACTCGGCTCGATGCCCGGGCGCGGGTCCGTAGGGCAGCACCAGCGTCGAGGCCAGCACCGTCCCGTTCGGTGCCGACAGGCCCCAGCCGCGCCCGGCCGACAGCATGTAGCGCCAGTCGTCCCCGGTCTGGTTCCAGCTCGCCGAGCGCGACAGCGCCACCAGTGCGTCGAGGTAGGCGGTGCCCAGCGGGTGCAGCACCGGCTCGGCGGTTGCAGCGTCACGGCCCGCCTCGACGGACCGGCGCGCACCGTCAGTACTTGCCATCCCGGGTCGAGAAGTGGGTGGGCTTGCCCAGGCTGGCGCCGCCGCGCGCGACCCAGTCGGCGACCCAGTCGATCATCCGCTCGATCGGCACCCGCGGCGCACCGAACAGCTGCTGCGACAGCCGCGTGTCGATCAGCCACGCGGTCGGCGCCTCGGTGCCCGCGAACACCGGCTCGCGGCCGAATCGGCGGCCGAACTCGTGGGCGAGCCAGCGCACGCGGGTGTGCGACGGCCCGGTCACGTTGATCGGCGACGCGGGTCGCGTGCAGTGCGCCAGGCAGCGCAGCGCCTGCTCGTTGGCGTCGCCCTGCCAGATCACGTCGGCGTGCCCCATCGTGACGTCGACCGGCTCGCCTGCCAGCACGGCAGCGGCGACGTCGACCAGCACGCCGTAGCGCATGTCGATCGCGTAGGACAGGCGCACCTGGCGACCCGCGGTGCCCCACCGGCGCGAGCCGTACTCGAACATCTTCTCGCGCCCGACGCACGAGTTGGCGTAGTCGCCCGGCGGTGGCACGGCGGGCACCGTCTCGGCGGCCCCGGGCCCGTTCACGTCGACGAACGGGTACACGCACGCGGTCGAGAACGACACGATGCGGCAGTCTCGAAAGGCCTCGGCGACCATGAACGGAACCGCGACGTTCATCGCCCACGTGAACGACGCGTCGTCGGATGCGCCGAACTTGTGGCCGGCCATGAACACGACGTTGGTCACGCCGTCCGCCGCATTGGGCAGGTGCTGCAGCGCCGCGCGGTCGAGCAGGTCGCAGGCGATCGGCTCGACGCCCCAGCCGCGCAGCGCAGCCGGCAGTGCCGGGTCGGAAAACCGCGCCACGCCGATCACCCGCTTGTGCGGGGCCGCGCGCCTGGCCATGCGCGCCAGCGTCGGGCCCATCTTGCCGCCGACGCCCAGCACGACGATGTCGCCTTCGACGCGCGCGAGGTCCTCGACGAGCGCCTGCGACGGCGTCGTCATGAAGTCCTCGAGTGCGGCGACGTCCTCGAAGCGGTCGGGCAGGGCGGCGGGAGCAGCCGTGTTCATGCCGGCATCGTACGCGCGAACGCGCTCAGGCTGCGACGCCCTCGAACAGGTCGCGCCCGCGTGCGAGGGCGCGGATCTTGGCGTCGGCGATCGGGCGCTTGAGCATCCAGAAGCCGCAGTCGGGATGCACGTAGCGCACGCGCCCGGCGCCCAGCACCTTCTCGGCGCGCTCGATGGCGCGCGCGACGTCGTCGGCGGACTCGACCTCGTTGGCCTTGATGTCCACGACGCCCAGCCCGAAGCCGATCTCGGGGCGCAGGTCGCGAAACGCCCGCAGCTCCTCGGGCGGGCGGTGCGCGCACTCCATCACGACGTGGTCGGCGTGCAGCGCGTTCAGGTACTTCATCAGCTTGTCCCAGGTGCCGCGCTGCACGGTCTGGCCGCCGTAGTTGCCGAAGCACAGGTGCACGGCCCGCGTGCCGGGCACCGCGTCGAGCACCCGGTTGATCGCCTCGGCCGCCCACGGCCACTCGTCGGGGTGGCCCGGCAGGTTGGCCTCGTCGATCTGCACGACGTCGGCGTTGAGGTGCCGCACCTGCTGCGCGAGCGCGTCGGCAATGCCGTTGGCCAGCGCCGGCAGGCTGCCGTAGTGCTTGTCGATCAGCGTCTTGGCCAGCATGTGCGGGCCGGTCACCGTGAACTTGAACGTGCGACTCGCCAGTGCCTTGGCGCGTGCGCAGGCCAGCGGCAGGTCCAGTGCGCCGCCGCCGATCGCGCCGACCACGGTGCCGGGCGGGCGGGTGCGGAACTTCATGCCCGAGCTGGCCCGGTAGGCGATCAGCTCCTCGAACGAGAACCGCTGCGTGATGCCGTCCATCGGCCGCACGAAGTACTCGATCATGCCGTTGGTCTCGGGGTGGTTGATGTCGAAGCGGTACAGCTCGCCGTCGCACACCACGTCCACGCCAGCCTGCTCCTGGATGCCGATCACGACCCGCGTCGCATCGATCAGCGCCTGTTCGGACGGGCTGGCGACCAGCCAGTCCGGAACCGGGTAGGACCCCACCACCGTGGTCTGGATGCGTGCCATCGACCGTCCTCCGAGTTAACCAACTGGTGACAAATTCGTTCGCGCGAATGTTAAGGGTCCGTTGGCGCTGCCGCAAGAGTTGACGACTCTACCGCGTGGACGTAGAGTTATTAACCAGAAGGTTAATACGAGGAGGCGCGGATGTCCGTCGACCCTCATCGGCAGGCGTTCTACCGGCAGCTCGGGCACCTGACGGTGCCGGCCGTGTTCACCGAGGCGCAGACCCGCGCGGCGATCGGCGACGTCGAGGCCTGGGGCGAGCAGATGCTGGCCGACATGCCGGCCGGGCAGCGCGCGTGGTACGTCGACGGCGGCGTCAAGGCGCGCACCGTGCTGCGCAAGCTGGACAACCCGCACCACCACCGCGCGACCTTTCGCGACATGGCCGCGCACGCGCCGCTGGTCGAGGCGGTCGAGGCGCTGATCGGGCCGGGCGTATCGGTCTACTTCAGCCAGATCTTCTTCAAGGCGCCCGAGGGCGGCGGGCCCAAGCCTGCGCACCAGGACAACTACTACTTCGGCCCGAACGACGAGGACGGCGTGGTCACCGCGTGGGTCGCGCTGGACGACGCGACGCTGGACAACGGCTGCCTGTACTACGGGCAGGGCAGCCAGTTCGGGCCGGTCTATCCACACGTGGCGCCCGCCGACGAACCGTTCAACCTGCAGCTGCCTGCCGAGCTGCTCGCGCGCCAGCCGATGACGCCGGCGCCGGTGCGCCGCGGCGGCGTGTCCTTCCACCACGGCAACACGTTCCACCAGTCGGCGCCGAACCTCTCGCGACACTGGCGGCGCGCGTGCGCGCTGCACTACGTGAACGACCGGACCTTCTTCGAGCGCCCCGCGCTGCCGTACGACGCTTCGCTGCGGCTGAAGATCAGCTGACCGCACCGGCACGGCGCCCGACCGGTCCCGCCCACCACCCGACAGACCCGGAATTCCACCCGATATGAGCACACAGCGACTCGGCATCATCATGCACGGCGTCACCGGACGCATGGGCCTGAACCAGCACCTGATCCGCTCGATCAAGGCGATCCGCGAGCAGGGCGGCGTGCGGCTGTCCAACGGCGACACCGTGATGCCCGACCCGATCCTGATCGGGCGCGGCGCGGACCGGATGCAGGCGCTGGCCGCCGCGCACGGCGGGCTGCGCTGGGGCACCGACCTTTCGAAGGCGCTGGCCAACCGCGACGACACCGTGTTCTTCGATGCGGCGACCACGCAGATGCGCCCGTCGCTGGTCCAACAGGCGATCGCGGCCGGCAAGCACGTCTATTGCGAGAAGCCCTCAGCGACGAACCTGAAGGAGGCGCTCGGCATCCGGCGCGCCGCCGAACGGGCCGGGGTCCGCCACGGGGTCGTGCAGGACAAGCTGTGGCTGCCGGGGTTGCTGAAGCTGAAGATGCTGATCGACTCGGGCTATTTCGGGCGCATCCTGTCGGTGCGCGGCGAGTTCGGCTACTGGGTGTTCGAAGGCGACCTGCAGCCGGCGCAGCGGCCGTCGTGGAACTACCGCAAGGAGGACGGTGGCGGCATCATCCTCGACATGCTGTGCCACTGGCGCTACGTGATCGACAACCTGTTCGGCGAGGTCCGCAGCGTGTCGTGCCTGGGCGCCACGCACATCCCGCGCCGCTGGGACGAGCAGGGCCGGCCGTACGACGCGACCGCCGACGACGCGGCCTACGCGACCTTCGAGCTGGCCAGCGGAGTCGTTGCGCACTTCAACAGCTCGTGGTGCGTGCGCGTGCGCCGCGACGACCTGCTGACGCTGCAGGTTGACGGCACGCACGGCTCGGCGGTGGCTGGGCTGCGCGGGTGCAAGGTGCAGCCGCGCGTGTCGACGCCCAAGCCCGTGTGGAACCCGGACCTGCCGCAGCCGATCGACTTCCTCGCGGGCTGGCAGGAGGTGCCCGAGACGGTCGCGTTCGACAATGCGTTCAAGGCGCAGTGGGAGTTGTTCATCCGGCACGTCGTCGACGGCGGCGAGTTCCGCTGGAACCTGCGCGAAGGGGCCAAGGGCGTGCAGCTGGTCGAAGCGGGGCTGAAGTCGTGGCAGGATCGGCGCTGGGTCGACGTCGGCGCACTGCCGGAACCCGGCTGATCCAAACCTGCCGGCCCTGCGCGTGGAAAAGGAGCTCCCGATGCCCGCAACGACCCGCGTCGCCCCGACAACCCGGGACGCCCTCACAACCCGCGACGCCTCTACAGCCCGCGACGCTTCTACAACCCGCGACGCCCGAACGACGTGCCCGCTGCGACGCGCCGTGCTGCACGCGGGCGCTGCGCTGGCCCTCGGCGTGGCGGCCGGTGGTGCCGCCGCCCAGACGGGCTTTCCGAGTCGCCCGCTGCGCATCGTCGTGCCGTTCCCGCCGGGCGGGCCGGTCGATGCGCTGGCACGCAGCATCGCGCAGGGCCTGACGGCCTCGCTCGGCCAGAACGTGGTCGTCGAGAACAAGGCCGGCGGCAACAGCGTGATCGGGTCGGACGCCGTCGCCAAGTCGGCGGCCGACGGCTACACGCTGCTGGTCAACGCCGGCAACCTCGTGATCAACCAGCACCTGCTCAGGACCCCCTACGACCTCGAGCGCGATTTCGCGCCGGTCGCACTGCTGGCCAAGGGCGCGCTGATCGTCTGCGTGACGCCGGAGCTGCCCGCCAAGACGTTCGCCGAACTCGTCGCCCAGGCCAAGGCGCAGCCGGGCAAGCTGAACTTCGCGATCGGCAGTGTCGGCTCTGCGGGCCACATCGCCACCGAGCTGCTCAAGCGGCGCACCGGCGCCGACCTGTTCGTGATCCCGTACAAGGGCTCGGCGCCCGCGTACGTGGACCTGATGAGCGGGCAGATCCAGGGTTTCGTCGAGCCCGCGCTGGGCGCGATGCCGCACGTCAAGGGGGGCAAGATCCGCGCGCTCGCAGTGACGTCGTCGCGGCGGATCGCCGCGCTTGCGGACGTGCCAACCGTGGCCGAATCCGGCGTGGCGGGCGCGCAGGGCTTCGAGTTCTACTCGTGGTACGGCATGTGGGCCCCGGGCGGCACGCCCCCCGAGGTCGTGGCACGCCTGAACGCCGAGGTCAACCGGGTGCTGGCCGGCGCCGAGCTGAAGGACCGGCTGGCCGCGCAGGGATTCGACACGCAGAACGCCAGCCCCGACGCATTCGGCCTGTTCGTGCGCGAAGACTACCAGTCGGTCGGGCAGATCATCCGCGACGCCCGGATCAGGGCGGAGTGACGCGCGGCATGGGCACGAACGGCGGGGATGCGCGGCAGCCGGTGATCGGCATCGTCGGGCTCGGTTTCGTGGGCCGCGCGCTGGCGGCGCGCGCGCGCGAACAGGGCTGGTCGGTGGTGGGCTGCGACCCGCTCGCGCCGGCCGCGGCGCTGGCGAGCTCGATCGGCGTTCAGGTGCTGGCCGGCGTCGCCGCGGTCGCGGCGGCGTGCGACGTGCTGCTGGTGTGCGTGCTGGACGACCCGCAACTGGCGGCCGTCATCGACGCGGTCGTCGGGTCCGGCGCTGGGTCCGGCGCTTCGGCCGCCGCTGGGGCCGTCCCCGGTTCCGTCCCCGGTTCCGTCCCCGGGGCGGCGGCCTGGCGTGGGCCGGGGCTCGTGGTCAATGCCGTCACCTGCAGCCCGGCAGCGGCTGATCGAACGGTCGCCCGGCTGCGTGGCTGCGGCGTCGACTGCGTCGAGATGCCGATGTCCGGCTCCAGTGCACAGATCGCGCAGGGCGAAGCCCTGGGTCTGATCGGGGCCGACGCGCCCGTCTGGGACAGGCTCCGGGGGTGCCTGCAGCGCCTGGCGCCCCGGTCGATGCACGTGGGCCCGCCCGGCGCGGCTGCGCGCGCCAAGCTCGCGTCGAACCTCGTGCTCGGCCTGAACCGCAGCGCACTGGCCGAGGGGCTGGCCCTGGCGACCGCGCTGGGGCTGGACGGCGAGGTCTTCCTGCAGCTGCTGCGCGAATCGCCGGCCTATTCGCGGGCCGTCGACGTCGCCGGGGCACGGATGCTCGCGCGTGATTTCGCGCCCGTCTCGCGCCTGTCGCAGCACCGCAAGGACCTGCGGCTGATCCTGGAAGCGGGCGAGGCGGCCGGGCTCGCGCTGCCGCTTGCGCAGGCGCAGGCGCAGCTGCTGGAGCGGGCGGTCGCCGCGGGGCTCGGCGAGCTGGACAACGTGGCGGTGATCGAGGCGCTGCGCCCGGGCTTCGGGGCGCACGCCGCGCGCCTCGCCCCGTGACCGCAGGCCGACCGCCACCCGAACGCAGGCCGACCGGACACCCGACCCGACACTCGCCAAGGACCCGCTGCCGATGCCCACGCTGCTGCTGCCCGGCCCCGACCGCCGCCTGACCCGATTCACGACCTCGCAGCCTCGCGGCTTTCCCGACGCCGTGCAGGGACCCTTCAACCGCGTGGCCTTCTCGGCCGCGCACGTGGTGGCCGATCCACGGGCCGACATTGATCCGTGGGTCGACTGCGCGCTGGACTGGGACGCGACGATCGCCTATCGCAAGCGGCTGTGGGCGCTCGGACTGGGCGTGGCCGAGGCGATGGACACGGCGCAGCGCGGCATGGGGCTGGACTGGCCGACGTCGCTGGAGCTGATCCGTCGCTCGATCGACGCGTCGCGGGACCATCCGGGGGCGCTGGTGTTCTCGGGCTGCGGCACCGACCACCTGGCGATGTCGGCGAACCTCACCGTTGCCGACGTGGTCGCCGCCTACGAGCAGCAGGTCGAGGCGATCGAGGCACTCGGCGGCCGACTGATCCTGATGGCCAGCCGCGCGCTGGCCGCCTGCGCGCGCTCGCCGGACCAGTACGGGCTGGTCTACGACCGCATCCTGAGCCAGGTGCGCGAGCCGGTCATCGTGCACTGGCTCGGCGACATGTTCGACCCGGCGCTGGCCGGCTACTGGGGCTCGGACGACCTGGACACGGCGACCGACATTGCCGTCGACGTGATCAACCGCAACGCGCGCCGGATCGACGGCGTGAAGGTGTCGCTGCTGGACAAGGACCGCGAGATCGCGATGCGACGACGGCTGGCCCCGGGCGTGCGGATGTACACCGGCGACGATTTCAACTTCGCCGAGCTGATCGACGGCGACGCCCACGGCCACTCCGATGCGCTGCTGGGCATCTTCGACGCGATCGCGCCGGCGGCCTCGGCCGCGCTGACCGCGCTGGCGCGTGGCGAGCGGGCGGCGTTCCACGACATCCTCGGGCCGACGGTGCCGCTGTCGCGCCACATCTTCAAGGCGCCGACCCGCTTCTACAAGACCGGAGTGGTGTTCATGGCGTGGCTCAACGGGCTGCAGGACCCCTTCGCGATGGTCGGCGGCCAGCAGTCGGCGCGCAGCCTGGTCCACCTGGCCGAGCTGTTCCGGCTGGCCGATGCGGCCGGGCTGCTGCGCGACCCCGACCTGGCGTGCGCGCGCTTCGGCGCGCTGCTCGCGACGCAGGGAGTCGGGCAATGAGCGCCGGCGCGAGACTGTCGCTGAACACCGCGACGGTGCGCGAGCGCTGGAACCTGGCGCAGGCGATCGACGGCTGCGCGCGCCACGGCGTGCGCGGCATCGCGCCGTGGCGCGACAAGCTGGCCGAGCTGGGCGTGACCGAGGCGGCGCGGCGCATCCGCGCCAACGGCCTGGCCGTCACCGGCCTGTGCCGCGGCGGCATGTTCCCGGCCGCCGACGCGGCCGGCCGGCGCGCGGCCATCGAGGACAACCTGCGCGCGATCGACGACGCGGCTGCGCTGGACGCGCAGTGCCTGGTGCTGGTCGCCGGCGGCCTGCCGCCGCACTCGCGCGACCTGGCCGGCGCGCGCGGCATGGTCGCCGACGGCATTGCAGCGATCCTCGGGCACGCGCGCGCCGCGAAGGTCCCGCTGGCGATCGAGCCGCTGCACCCGATGTACGCGGCCGACCGGGCCTGCGTGAACACGATGGCGCAGGCACTGGACCTGTGCGACCTGCTGGACCCCGCAGGCCGCCACGGCGAGCTGCCGCGGCAGTCCCCCGACGGCGTGCCCTGGCAGCCGGCCGCCGCGCTGGGCGTGGCGCTCGACGTCTATCACACGTGGTGGGACCCGAACCTGCAGCGCGACGTCGAGCGCGCCGGCGCTTCGCGTCTGCTGGCCTTTCACATCTGCGACTGGCGGGTGCCGACCCGCGACCTGCTGCTGGACCGCGGCATGATGGGCGACGGCGTCATCGACCTGCGGCTGATCCGTTCGTGGGTCGAGTCCGGCGGCTACCGCGGACTGCACGAGGTGGAGATCTTCTCGGCGGCCGACTGGTGGCAGCGCGACCCGGACGAGGTGCTCGACATCATGCAGCAGCGGCACGAGCGCTGCTGCTGAACGCCGGGCGGCACGAGCACCGCTGCCAATCAACCGGCGGCACGAGCAGCGCTGCGGAACCGTCGAGCGATTCGGCCGTCACCGGCGCGCGCTGGCCTGCTCCAGCATCAGCACCATCGGCGCGTAGCCCCGCGCGCGCGCCAGCTGCAGCGGCGTGTTGCCCTGGCGGTCGGTCAGCTGCAGGTCGGCTCCCGCCTGGATCAATGCGCTCAGCGTCCGCTGGTGGCGGGTGCCGCCGTTGCCCAGCACGATCGCCTCGATGACCGCCGTCCAGTGCAGGTTGTTGACGTGGTCCAGCGGCGCGCCGGCCGCGATCAGCTGGCGCACCACGCCGTCGTGGCCGAGGTGCGCGGCGGCGATCAGCGCCGTGCCGTCGTAGCGGCTCGTGGTCTGCTTCGCGCTGGCGCCCAGACCCAGCAGCACGCGCAGCGTCGCTTCGTCGTCGGCCACCGATGCGATCGTCACCGCGTCGTAGCGGTCGTTCTCCAGCAGCTCGATGTTGGCGCCGGCCTTGGCCAGCGCCCGGATCGCCTCGCGCTGCTTCGCGAAGGTGGCGACGTGCACCGGCGTGCGGCCGTATCCGTCGCGCGCGTTCAGGTCGGCCCCGGCGGCTGCGAGCCGGACGATCAGCGCCACGTCGCCCCGGTGGGCGGCCCCGTGCAATCCCTGGTAGGCCGCGACCTGCGCGGTGCTCGGTGCCACCTGTGCCGCGACGGGACCGACCGCGCACGGGCCGACGCCGCCGACCCCTAGCAGCGCCGCCAGGCCGGCGCTCCAGCGCCAGTCCGATCCGCGGGGCCGACGGGCGCCGTTCGTGTTCGACATGCCGCATTCTGTCACGGCGCGCCTGCCGCCGCGCCGTGCGGGTGCCGACGCGTCGGCGCTGCCGGCCTCGCTAGGAAACGCAGCCGATCTCGACTACCCTCGCAGCTGCACGACCACGACCGACCGGAGCCCCCGATGCTGCATCCCCAGACCCGCGCCCTGCTCGACTTCATCGAGCAGGCCGGCCTGCCGCCGACCCACACACTGAGCCCGGACGACGCGCGGCGCTTCTACCGCGAGCGGCGTTTCTTCCCGCAGCCCCCCGCGCCGGACGTGGCCGAGGTGCGCGAGCTGCAGTGCGACGGACCCCACGGTCCGATCCCGCTGCGGCTCGTGCGCCCCAAGGGGGCGCCGGCCGACGCGACGCTGCCGGTGCTGGTCTACTACCACGGCGGGGGCTGGACGATCGGCGACCTCGACACCCACGATACGCTGTGCCGCGAGCTGGCCAACGGCGCCGGCTGCGCGGTCTTGTCGGTCGACTACCGGATGGGCCCCGAGCACCGGTTTCCCGCGGCCGTCGACGACTGCATCGCCGCCACCTACTGGGTGCGGCGCAACGCCGCGGCGCTCGGCGTCGACCCGGCGCGCATGGCGGTCGGCGGCGACAGCGCGGGCGGCAACCTCGCCGCCGTCGTGGCGATCACCGCACGCGACGCGGCCGACCTGCCGATCGTGTTCCAGCTGCTGATCTACCCGGCCACCGACCAGCAACGCGGCGCGGCTTCGCACCAGACCAACGGCGAGGGCTACCTGCTGACGCGCGACACGATGAACTACTTCCACGACCACTACATCGACGACGTGGCGCACGACCTGGACTGGCGGGCGTCGCCGCTGCTGCGCGACGACCTGGCGCGCCTGCCGCCCGCGCTGGTGCTGACCGCCGGCTTCGACCCGCTGCGCGACGAAGGCCTGCAGTACTCGCAGCGCCTGAGCGAAGGCGGCAATCGCGCGACGCACGTCTGCTTCGAGCGGCAGATCCACGGCTTCATCACGATGGGCAAAGTCATCGACGAGGCCAATGCGGCGGTGGCGATGTGCGCGGCCGCCCTGCGCATTGCTTTCGCCGAACCGAAATAGGGAGCAGACCATGGACACCCTCACCCTGCGCAAGCTCACCCCCACCCTCGGTGCCGAGGTCTTGGGCATCGACCTGACCGAGCCGCCGACCGTGCAGCGCAT
>CAYGZN010000011.1:0-16838 GCA_964354355.1 uncultured Burkholderiaceae bacterium
CGTTCTTCGAGATGCTGGGCAACTTCAGCTTCGGCGACTACTTCAAGCGCGACGCGATCCGCTACGCGTGGGAGCTGCTGACGCAGGTCTACGAACTGCCCCCCGAGAAGCTTTGGGTCACGGTCTACCAGGAAGACGACGAGGCGTACGACATCTGGTCGCAGGAGATCGGCGTGCCGCGCGAGCGGATCGTTCGCATCGGCGACAACAAGGGCGCCCGGTACGCGTCGGACAATTTCTGGCAGATGGCCGACACCGGCCCCTGCGGGCCGTGCTCGGAGATCTTCTACGACCACGGCCCCGGCGTGGCGGGCGGACCGCCCGGCAGCCCCGACGAGGACGGCGACCGCTACATCGAGATCTGGAACCTCGTGTTCATGCAGTACGAGCGCGACGCGTCCGGCACCCTCACGCCGCTGCCCAAGCCGTGCGTGGACACCGGCATGGGACTCGAGCGCATCGCGGCGGTGCTGCAGCACGTGCACAGCAACTACGACATCGACCTGTTCCAGGTGCTGATCCGCGCGGCGGCCCGCGAGACGGGGGTGTCCGAGCTGGGCACGCCGTCGCTGCGCGTGATTGCCGACCACATCCGGGCGTGCGCGTTCCTGATCGTCGACGGCGTGATCCCCGGCAGCGAGGGCCGTGGCTACGTGCTGCGCCGCATCGCGCGCCGTGCACTGCGCCACGGCCACAAGCTGGGCCAGTCGCGCCCCTTCTTCCACCGGATCGTGCCCGACCTCGTCGCGGTGATGGGTGACGCCTATCCCGAACTGCGCGAGGCCCGCCAGACGGTGATGGACGTGCTGCGCCAGGAGGAGGAACGCTTCGGCGAGACGCTGGAGCACGGCATGCAGATCCTCGAGACCGCGCTCGCGGGCGGGGTGCGCGTGCTCGACGGCGAGACGGCGTTCCGGCTCTACGACACCTACGGGTTTCCGCTGGACCTGACCGCCGACGTGTGCCGCGAGCGGGGCGTCGCGGTCGACGAGGCCGGCTTCGACGCGGCGATGGGCCGCCAGCGCGAGCAGGCGCGCGCCGCGGGCAAGTTCCGCGCCGGCGGCGCGCTGGAGTACGACGGCGTCGTCACGCACTTCCACGGCTACGAGCAGCTCGACGTGGGCGGCGCACGCGTGTGCGCGCTGTACGTCCAGGGCAGCCCGGTCCAGCGCGTGGCCGCCGGCCAGCAGGCCGTCGTGGTGCTCGACTCGACCCCGTTCTACGCCGAGTCCGGCGGCCAGGTCGGCGACCAGGGCGTTCTCGAGGCGCACGGGGTTCGCTTCGTCGTCAGCGACACGCACAAGATCCAGTCCGAGGTGTTCGGCCACCACGGCCGGCTCGAATCCGGCGAGCTGCACATCGGCGACGAGGTGCACGCTCGGGTCGACGCCGAGCGGCGCGCGCGCACCGTGCGCAACCACTCGGCGACGCACCTGATGCACAAGGCGCTGCGCCAGGTGCTGGGCGCGCACGTGCAGCAGAAGGGCTCGCTGGTCGACGCCGACAAGACGCGCTTCGACTTCTCGCACCACTGCCCTGTGACCGACGACGAGGTCCGCCGCGTCGAGGCGCTCGTCAACGCCGAGATCCTGCAGAACCAGCCGACCCGCGCCCAGCTGATGTCCTTCGACGACGCCGTGGCGGGCGGCGCGATGGCGCTGTTCGGCGAGAAATACGGCGACACGGTGCGCGTGCTGGACATCGGCACCAGCCGCGAGCTGTGCGGCGGCACCCACGTCGAGCGCACCGGCGACATCGGCCTGTTCAAGGTCGTCGGCGAGGGCGGCGTGGCCGCCGGCATCCGCCGCATCGAGGCCGTGACCGGAAGCGGCGCGCTGGGCTGGGTCCAGCAGATCGAGTCGACGTTGCACCAGGCCGCCGCCGCCTTCAAGGTGCCCCCGGCCGAGCTCTCGGCCAAGGTCGGCCAGCTGCTCGATGCGCACCGGGCCAACGAGAAGGAGCTGGCGCGCCTGAAGTCGAAGCTGGCCGCGAGCCAGGGCGACGATCTGGCGGCCCGGGCGGTCGAGGTCAACGGCGTCAAGGTGCTGGCTGCGGCGCTCGACGGAGCCGACGCGCGCGCGCTTCGCGAGACGATGGACAAGCTCAAGGACAAGCTGGGCTCGGCTGCGATCGTGCTCGCGGCGGTGGCCGACGGCAAGGTGCAGCTGGCCGCCGGCGTCACACCCGATGCCGTCGGACGCATCAAGGCCGGTGACCTGGTCAACTTCGTCGCGCAGCAGGTGGGCGGCAAGGGCGGCGGCAAGCCCGACCTGGCGATGGCCGGCGGGACCGACCCGTCGCGGCTGCAGGCCGCTCTGTCCACCGTGCGCGACTGGGTGGCCGCCAAGGCGTGACCGGACCCGCGCGGCCGATCGGCATCAACGAGCTGATCGGCCTGACGATCCTGTCGCACGTGTCGTTCGCGGGCGCGCGGGTCGGGCTGACGCTCACCGCGCTGCACCTGCAGGCCAGCACGTTCACCGTCGGCATGATCCTGTCGCTGCTGGCGATGCTGCCGATGCTGCTGGCGATCCCGGGCGGGCGATGGGTCGATCGCATCGGGGTGCGCTGGCCGATGATCGGCGGGGTGGCGCTGGTGATGACCGGCGTGCTGCTGCCGCTGGCGTGGCCGTCGATCGGCGTGCTGTACGTCACGGCGATGCTGGTCGGCCTGGGCTACCTGCCGTTTCACCTGGGTGCGCAGAAGCTGGTCGCCGACATCGGCAGCGTCGAAGACCGCCGCCACCACTACAGCCTGTATGCGATCGGTTTCTCGGTGTCGGGCTTCATCGGCCCGACGCTGGTCGGATTCCTGATCGACGCGATCGGCCACCGGCTCGCGTTCGGCGTGCTCGGGATGCTGTCGGTGGCGACGCTCACGTGGCTGAACCTGCGGCGCGCCGCGCTGCCCGACCACGGCGGCGGGCAGGTCGACACGACCGCGTCGCTGCGCATCTGGGACCTGCTGCGCACGCCCGACCTGCGCCGCCTCTACGTGGTGGTGGCGCTGATCTCGTCGGCGTGGGACGTGCACCAGTTCCTGGTGCCGATCTACGGCGCCAGGATCGGGCTGTCGGCCTCGGGGATCGGGCTGATCCTGGGCGCCTTCTCGGTCGCCACGCTGGTGGTGCGCCTGGTCGTGCCGCTGTTCCTGATGAACGTCTCCGAGTGGCGCGTGATCATGATCGCGCAGTCGATCGCGGCCGGCGTCTACGCGTTCTACCCGCTGTTCTCGACGCTCGAATCGATGCTGGCGATGTCGTTCCTGCTGGGGCTGGGGCTGGGCGCCTCGCAGCCGATGACGCTGTCGATCCTGGCCCGCAGTGCACCGGCCAGCCGGCTCGGCGAGGCCACGGGCCTGCGCATGACGCTGGTCAACGGCACGCAGACCGTGCTGCCCGGGACTTTCGGGGCGCTGGGCGGGCTGCTCGGCGTGGCGCCGCTGTTCTGGGCGATGGCCGCGCTGCTGGCGGGCGGAGCCGGCAGCCTGGGACGGTTCCTGCACCGGCGGGGTTGAGCGGCCCGGCCTCCACGGGGCTGAGCCGCGCCGGTTAGAATCCGGTTCCCCCGTCTTTGCACGCCGCGCGAGCGGCCGAACCCCATGGCCGACCCTGTCTCCCACGACCTCGAGGTCGATGCGCGCGGGCTGAACTGCCCGCTGCCGATCCTCAAGGCGAAGAAAGCGCTGTCGCAGCTGGCCACCGGGCAGGTCGTCAAGGTGATGTCCACGGACCCCGGCTCGAAGCGCGACTTCGAGGCGTTTGCGCGGCAGACCGGCAACGCGCTGGTGGCCCAGGACGAGGCCGAGCACACCTGGACCTTCTTCCTGAAGCGGCGATGACGGACGTCCGGTTCGATTTCGCGGGTCGCACGGTGCTGGTGACCGGCGGCGTCTCGGGGATCGGGGGCGCCGTCACGCGGGCGTTCTCGCGTGCCGGTGCCCACGTCGTGGCGACCGGGCTGACCCCCGAGGAGCTGGCCGCGGCCGCGGCAGACGCCCGCTTCGCGGGCGTGGACACGCTGCAGCTCGACGTGTCCGACGCTGCCGCGGTCGAGCGGCTGGTGGGCGGCCAGAAGGCGCTGGACGTGGTCGTGAACTGTGCCGGGATGATCCGTCGCGAGGCCGAGCACGACCCGGCCGTATTCGACCAGGTGATGGACGTCAACGTGTCGGGCGGCATGCGCGTGTCGAGCGCGGCCCGCCCGCTGCTGGCGCGCAGCCGCGGTTCGATCGTGTTCATCGCGTCGATGCTGTCGTTCTTCGGCGGCCCGAAGCAGCCGGCCTACGCCGCCTCCAAGGGCGCGGTGCGACAGCTGACGATGTCGCTCGCCGCGGCCTATGCGGCCGACGGCATCCGCGTCAACGCGGTGGCGCCCGGCTGGATCGTCACCAACCTGAGCCGGGGCGCACGCGACGACCCGGCGCGCAACGCGGCCATCCTCGGGCGCACGCCGATGGGCCGCTGGGGCGAGCCGGAGGAGGTCGCCGACCCGATCCTGTTCCTGTGCTCGGACGCGGCGCGTTTCGTCACCGGCGCGGTGCTGCCGGTGGACGGGGGCTACCTGACCGTCTGAGGCCGCGCCCGGGGCCGTGGCCGCGCCCCGGGATGCGGCTGTGGCGCGCTCCGGGGCTCAGCCGAGCCGTTGCAGCTGCTCGCGCAGGCGCTCGACCGTCTGCCCGAAGCCCGCGAGCCGCTCGCGCTCCTGCACCACGACGGCGGCCGGTGCGCGCTGCACGAAGCTCGCGTTTGCGAGCTTCGCACGGGCCTTGCCCGCTTCGGCCTCGAGGCGCGCGATCTCCTTGCCGAGGCGCTCGCGCTCGGCCGCGATATCGACCTCGACCCGCAGCATCAGCCGGAACTCGCCCACGACCTGCACCGGCGCGACGGCGCTGGCCGACAGGTCGGCCGCCAGCTCGACCGCGGACAGCTTGGCCAGCGCCTGCAGATAGGGCGCATGCCCGGCCGCACGCTGCCGCGGACCGGCGATCACCAGGGGCAGCCGCTGCGCGGGCGAGATGCCCATCTCGCCGCGCAGCGCGCGGCACGCGTCGACCATCTGCTTGAGTTCGGCCACCTGGGCCTCGCTGGCCTCGTCGATCTTGCCGGGCTCGGACTTCGGGAACCGCTGCGTCATCACCGAGTGGCGCCGCTGCGCAAGCGCCTCGGCCAGCGCCGCGCCCTCGAGGGTCTGCACGCCGCGCTCGCCATAGCGCCGCGCCAGCGGGGCCACGCGCTGCCACAGCTCCTCGGTGATGAACGGGATCATCGGGTGCGCCAGCCGCAACACCGTCTCGAGCACCCCGACCAGCGTGCGGCGCGTGGCGCGCTGCACCGCTTCGTGCGGCGAGGCGAGGTTGACCTTGGCCAGCTCGAGGTACCAGTCGCAGTACTCGTTCCACACGAACTCGTAGACCTCGCGGGCGGCGAGGTCGAAGCGGTACTCGGTCAGTGCCTGCTCGACGGCCGCCTCGACCCGCTGCAGCCGCGACGTGATCCAGCGCTCGACGGGTCCGAACTCGAGGTAACCCCCCGGCGCACACTGCTCGGCGGCGTGCGGCGCGAATCCGCAGTCCCGGCCCTCGGTCTGCATCAGCACGAAGCGGGTCGCGTTCCAGAGCTTGTTGCAGAAGTTGCGGTAGCCCTCGCAGCGGCCCAGGTCGAAGTTCAGCGTGCGCGCGAACGTCGCCAGCGACGCGAACGTGAAGCGCACGGCGTCGGCGCCGTACGCGGGGATTCCCGCCGGGTAGCTGCGGCGGATCGCCTTGTCGATGCGCGCCTGGTGGTCCTCGCGCAGCAGCCCGATGGTGGACTTCGCCAGCAGCGCGTCCAGCGTGATGCCGTCGATCAGGTCCAGCGGGTCGAGCGTGTTGCCCTTGGACTTCGACATCTTCTGGCCGTCGGCGTCGCGCACGATCGCATTGATGTACACGTCGCGAAACGGCACCTTGCCGGTGAAGAAGGTCGTCATCATCACCATCCGGGCGACCCAGAAGAAGATGATGTCGAATCCGGTGACGAGCACCGACGAAGGCAGGTAGCGCTGCAGGTCCGGGGTCTCGCGCGGCCACCCGAGCGAGCTGAACGGCACCAGCGCCGACGAGAACCAGGTGTCGAGCACGTCGGGGTCGCGCACCAGCGGGCCCTGCCAGCCGGCGCGGGCGGCCTGCTCGCGGGCGGCGGCCTCGCTGCGGGCCACGAACACCGTGCCGTCGTGCACCGGCAGTCCGTCGGCGTCGGCCTTGTACCAGGCGGGAATCTGGTGGCCCCACCACAGCTGCCGCGAGATGCACCAGTCCTGGATGTTCTGCATCCAGTGGTTGTAGGTCGTCGTCCAGTGATCGGGCACGAAGCGGACTTCGCCGTCGCGAACGACCCGCAGGCACACGTCGGCGATCGACTCGCCGGGGTACAGCGCGTTGCCGTGGTCGCGACGGCTCATTGCGACGAACCACTGGTCGGTCAGCATCGGCTCGACGATCACGCCGGTGCGCGCCGAGCGCGGCACGGTCAGCTTGTGCGGCTTGCTCGACACCAGCAGGCCGGCGGCCTCGAGGTCCTCGAGCACCTTGTGCCGCGCGGCGAACCGCTCGAGCCCGCGATAGCGCTGCGGCGCGTGCTCGCTGACGGTCGCGTGCAGCGTCAGCACGCTGATCGCCGCCAGCCCGTGGCGCTCGCCGACCTTCCAGTCGTTGAAGTCGTGCGCCGGGGTGATCTTGACGCAACCGGTGCCGAACGCGGGGTCGACGTACTCGTCGGCAATGATCGGGATCTCGCGCCACGACGGCGCGCCGTCGTCGCCCGACAGCGGCAGGCGGATCGAGCGGCCCACCAGCGGCGCGTAGCGCGCATCGCCCGGGTGCACTGCGACGGCGGTGTCGCCCAGCATCGTCTCGGGCCGCGTGGTGGCGACCACCAGCGCGTCCACGCGCTGCGGCGGACCGCCGTCGGCCGACGCGACCTCGACCGGCCCGCCGGCCAGCGGATAGCGGATCTCCCAGATCCGGCCGTCCTCCTCCTCGCTGTCGACCTCCAGGTCGGAGACGGCCGTCTGCAGCGTCGGATCCCAGTTCACGAGCCGCTTGCCGCGATAGATCAGCCCCTGCTCGTGCAGCCGCACGAACACCTCGAGCACCGCCGCGCTCATCGGCGCGTCCATCGTGAAGTAGCCCGCGCGCGCGCCGTCGGCGTCGGCGTAGTCCCAGTTGCCCGACGCGCCGAGCCGGCGCATCTGGCCGATGATCGCCGCACCCGACTGCTGCTTCCACTCCCAGACCCGCTCGACGAAGGCGGCGCGCCCGAGGTCGTGGCGCGTCTTGCCCTGCGCCTGCAGCTGGCGCTCGACGACGACCTGGGTCGCGATGCCCGCGTGGTCGGTGCCGACCACCCAGTTGGTGTCGGCGCCCTTCATGCGCTGCCAGCGGACCAGCGTGTCCATCAGCGTCTGCTGGAACGCGTGGCCCATGTGCAGCGTGCCGGTCACGTTGGGCGGCGGCAGCTGGATGCAGTAGCCCGGCGCGGGCCCGGTGTCGGCGCAAGGCGGGTTGCGGAAGTAGCCGCGGGCCTCCCACAGCGGGTACCAGGCCGCCTCGATGGCGGCCGGCTCGAAGCTCTTGGCCAGGGCGGCGTCGGCCGCGGGTGGCGATGTCGGGGCGTTCAACGCGGGTGGCGATGTCGGGGCGGTCAAGATGGGGATCTTTCGGGCAAGGGCAGGCGCGTCAGCGGCTGCGGCGTGCGATTTCGGCGTGCAGGCGGGTCAGTTCCTCGGTCACCGCGCGCGCAACGATGTCGCGGATCATCTGTGCGAGCGACGCCTGCAGCTCCGACGCCAGGGTCTCGGCGGCGCGGTCGAGCACGACCTGCAGCGTGCCGCGCAGCTGGTTGTCCAGCAGCGCGTCGGACCGCCGCAGCAGCCGCTCGGTGACGTTTTCGCGCACCCGCTCGCCCAGCTCGGCCCAGTCGACCTGGGTCAGCGTCTCGGGCAGGTCCTCGGCGTTGTAGCGGGGCACCTGTACGATTTCGGTCAGCATCGGGATCGCCTCGTCGGTGCCCGATCGCGCGGTGCCGGGGCCTGCAACGGTGGCCGGATCGTCCTTGTCGCCGCTCATCGGATGGCCGCCTCAGGCATTCGCCAGGTCATGGGTCTGCACAGGATAGCCCCGGTCCTTGTAGAAGCGGAAACGCGTCCGCGCCGGTGCGCGATCGTCGTCGCCGGCGCCGACCACTTCGATCAGCCGCTCGAATCGCGCAAAGAACGGAGGGGGCAGCCGGGCGCCGAGGTTGACCAGCACCTCGTGGTGAGGCAGCTCGGTGTCGGCCGAGGCCAGCACCACGGGCGTGCGGGCCGCCAGCCGGTCGCCGGCCCGCACGTGGGGGATGAAGTCGAGCGGCGAGAAGGACCACAGCGCCTGGTCGAAGGAGGCCAGCCGCGCCGGGTCGTCGGCGAAGACCACCACGCGCTGCCCGGCCCGGTAGGCCTTGCGGACCAGCCGGCACGCATAGCCGAGCGTGTCGGGCGCGTTGAAGTGGAAGTCCACCCGGGTCACGTCGCGGCGCGCTCCAGCACGAACCGCGTGAGCAGCGGCACCGGCCGGCCGCTGGCGCCCTTGGCGGCGCCCGAGCGCCAGGCCGTGCCGGCGATGTCCAGGTGCGCCCAGTCGTAGGCCTTGGTGAAGCGGGCCAGGAAACACGCCGCCGTCACCGAGCCGCCGGCGCGGCCACCGACGTTGGCCATGTCGGCGAAGTTGGACTTCAGCGCCTCCTGGTATTCGTCGTCGAGCGGCATGCGCCAGCAGGTGTCGCCCGCGGTGCGGCCCGCGGCGATCAACGCATCGGCCAGCGCGTCGCTGGGGCTGAACAGCCCGCTGTGGTGGTGGCCCAGCGCGATCACGCAGGCGCCGGTCAGCGTGGCGATGTCGACCACGGCCTGGGGCTTGAACCGCTCGGCGTAGGTCAGCGCATCGCACAGGATCAGCCTGCCTTCGGCGTCGGTGTTCAGGATCTCCACCGTCTGCCCGGACATGCTGGTGACGACGTCGCCGGGGCGCGTTGCGCGGCCGGACGGCATGTTCTCGCAGGTGGGGATCACGCCGATCACGTTGATCTTCGGGCCGATCGACGCGAGGGCCCGCAGCGTGCCCAGCACCGATGCCGCGCCGCACATGTCGTACTTCATTTCGTCCATCTCGGCGGCCGGCTTGATCGAGATACCGCCGGTGTCGAACGTAATGCCCTTGCCGACCAGCACCACCGGTGCCTGGCGGGCGCCGGCGCCCTGGTAGTGCACGACGATCAGCTTGGGCGGCTGCTCCGAGCCCTGGGCCACCGACAGCAGCGAGCCCATGCGCAGGGCCTCCATCTGCTTGCGCTCGAGCACCTCGACCTTCATGCCGAAGGTCTTGCCGAGCTTGCGCGCGGCTCCGGCCAGGTAGGTCGGGGTGCACACGTTGCCTGGCAGGTTGCCCAGGTCGCGGGTCAGGTCGATGCCGTCGGCCAGCGCGACGGCGTGCGCGATCTCGGTGTCCAGCGCGGGCGCCTCGCTGCGCTCGCAGCCGAAGGCCAGCGCGGCGGGGCCGCGCGCGGCGGGCTCGCGCTTGCTCTTCATCGCGTCGAAGCGGTAGCCCAGGTCGCGCGCGATCAGGACCTGGCTGTGGACCCGCCAGCGTGCGTCGCGCCCGGCGACGGGCACCTGGTGCACGTACGAGACGGCCTCTTTGGCGGCGGTCGTGCCGAGCAGCTTCAGGCCGGCGCGGACCGCCTCGGCGTACGATTTCTCGGTGACGTCGCGTTGCTCGCCGAACGACACCACCAGCACGCGCTGGATCGGTCCGCCCGCCTGCAGCAGCAGGGTCGAGCCGGCCTTGCCGGCCAGGTCGCCGCCGCGCAGCGCCGCCGTCACACGGCCGTCGACGGCCGCGTCCACGGCCTTGCCGGCCGCCGTCAGTGCGCCGGCCACGACCGGCACGATCGCGCAGCCGGTGCGGGTCTTCTCGGGTGCCGAAGTCTTTGTGCTAAATTGCATCGAGGCTGTCCTGTGCGTGGAGTGGCGCCCGGCACGGGCTGCCCTGGTGCCCCTGGACGGCAACTGCAACGCCCGTCCAGGGCTGGTGCCCGTCGAGGGCCGTTCGATTATATGCGAGCCATCGGCCCGAGATGCTGTTCAAGCGGACGCTCCGCCGCGACCTGATCAACCTGGCTGGCGTCGTCTTCGCGACGCTGTTCACGATCATGGTGACCACCACGCTGATCCGGGTGCTGGGTCGGGCCGCGGCCAATCGCGTCGCGACCGCAGACGTGCTGCCGCTGATCGCGTTCGCCTCGATCAACTTCATTCCGATCCTGCTGGTGCTGACGGTGTTCATCACGGTGCTGATCTCGCTGTCGCGCGCGTACCGCGACTCGGAGATGGTCATCTGGTTCTCAAGCGGGCAGAGCCTGACCGCCTGGATCCGGCCGGTGCTGGGGTTCGCGGCGCCTTTCGTCGGCCTGATCGCGGTTATCTCGTTCGTGGTCGGGCCCTGGGCCAGTCGCCAGTCGGCCGAGTACAAGCAGCGCTTCGAACGGCGCGAGGACGTCTCGCA
This sequence comes from uncultured Burkholderiaceae bacterium, assembly GCA_964354355.1. Lineage (GTDB taxonomy): Bacteria > Pseudomonadota > Gammaproteobacteria > Burkholderiales > Burkholderiaceae_E > CAYGZN01. The sequence goes on from CAYGZN010000011.1 coordinate 10,580, forward strand.
GGTGGCCGCGGGCCAGTTCCGCGAATCGGCCTCGGCCAACCGCGTGTTCTTCGTCGAGTCGATCAGCGACGACCAGAACACGGTGCGCAACGTGTTCGTCACCCAGGTGCAGGGCGAGAACATGACCGTCGTGGCCTCGTCGGGCGGGCGCATCGTCAACCAGCCCAACGGCGACCGGTTCCTCGTGCTCGAGGACGGCCGGCGCTACGACGGCCGCTGGGGCGGCAACGAATACCGGCTGATGGAATTCGAGCGCTACGGCGTGCGCCTGGAAAGCAAGGAGTCGGCCGTTGCCGACCAGTCCGCGAAGCTCAAGCAGACGCACGAGCTGCTGCTGGACCCCACACTGCGCAACCTCGCCGAGCTGCAGTGGCGAATCGGGCAGCCGATCGCGTGCGTGGTGGCCGCGCTGCTGGCGATCCCGCTGGCGTTCGTCAATCCGCGCGCAGCGCAGTCCGTCAACCTGCTGGTGGCCGTGCTGGTGTACGTCGTCTACAACAACATGAACGGCATCATGCAGGCGTGGGTCAGCCAGGGCCGGGTCAGCTTCGCGGTGGGCGTGTGGGTCGTGCACGCGACGGTGCTGGCGCTGGCCGCATTCCTGTTCTGGCGGCGGATCTCGCTGGCGCGGCTGCTGCCGTGGCCCCGCGTGCGAGCGGAGCCCGCGTGACGGTCATCGGCCGGTACCTGATGCGCGAGACCGCCATCGGCGTCGCGTTCGTGCTGTTCGGGTTCCTGGCGCTGTTCGCGTTCTTCGATCTGGTCAACGAGCTGGACGACCTGGGGCGTGGCGGCTACCGGTTGCAGCACGCCATCGCGTTCGTGCTGCTGGGCCTGCCGAATCACATCTACGAGCTGATGCCGATTGCCGCGCTGATCGGGGCGATCTACGCGCTGGCGCAGTTCGCGTCGCACTCGGAGTTCACCGCGATGCGCGCCGCCGGGATGGGGCGAAAGCTGGCCCTGCGGGCGATCGTCACCGTCGGGGCCGCCTTCGCGCTGCTGACCGCGCTGATCGGCGAGGCGGTCGCGCCGCCCGCGGACAAGCTGGCGCAGCGTGTGCGCCTGTCGGCACTGGGCACCGCAGTGACCGGCCAGTTCCGCACCGGGATGTGGATCCGCGATACGCTGCGCGACGCCGATGGCGCGCCCGAGCGCCTGCGCTTCGTGAACATCGGCACGCTGCAGGCCGACGCCTCGATGCGTGACGTGCAGATCTTCGAGTTCGACACGCGCTTCTACCTTCAGTCCGTGATCCGCGCCAGCCAGGGTGTCTACCAGGCCGGCGAACTGTGGCGGCTGTCAGGGGTCGTGCGGACCGATTTTGTCTCGGGGCGCACCGCCGACGGCTTGCCGACGCTGCGGGCGCGCGTGTCGGCGACCGAGCAGCTCGACTGGCCCTCGGAGATCGGTCCGGACATCGTGCGGGTCGCGATGGTCCAGCCGGACCGCATGTCGGTGATCGGCCTGGTGCAGTACACGCGGCACCTGCGCGAGAACCAGCAGAACTCCGACCGCTACCAGATCGCGCTGTGGAAGAAGATCGTCTATCCGCTCGCGGTCGTGGTGATGATGACGCTGGCGCTGCCGTTCGGCTACCTGCAGGTGCGCGCCGGCAGCATCGGCTACAAGGTCTTCGCCGGGATCATGCTGGGCGTGGTGTTCCACTTCCTCAACGGGCTCTTCTCGCACCTGGGCCTGCTGAACACCTGGCCGGCGTGGCTGTCGGTGAGCATTCCCAGCATGGTGGCGATGCTGGTGTCGCTGGGCATGCTGTGGACCGTGGGGCGAATGCGGTGACTGCAACGCGCTCGGACGGGGCCGCCGGCACGGGACTCGTGCTGTTCGCGCACGGCGCGCGCGATCCGGGCTGGGCCGGAACGGTCCATTCGATCGCGGACCGTCTGGCCCAGCACAGCCCGTCGCTGCTGGTGGAGTGCGCGTTCCTCGACTTCATCGCGCCGGACCTGCGCGAGGCGGTCGCGCGACTGTCCGCGCGCGGCGCGCAGCGGATCGTCGTTGCGCCGGTGTTCCTGAGCGCGGGCGGGCACGTGCTGCGCGACCTGCCGCAGCGACTGTCCGAGCTGCAGCCTGCGTACCCGGCGCTGCGCTTCGAGGTGCTCCCCGCGCTGGGTGCGGTCCCCGGGGTCATCGACGCCATGGCGCGGGCCTGTGCCGACGCGCTGGACCCGGCAAAGCGGTCGTGACGCAGACCGTGCTTTCCACAACTTTGGGTGCCTGTCCAGTACCTGTGGGGGTTTCCGGCACGCCTGCCCCCACAAATTGCGCTGGACGGCCCGGGGCGGTTTGTTTAGGATTCGCCCCAATATCGGGGCTCTCCCGCGCAGCACGAGAGCCCGCATATCGAGGAGGAGGAGAGGCAGCGCTGCTGCCATTTTCAAGGCGCACGGCAACGTGCGCCTTTTTTCTTGTTTCGACGGACCGCCCGGCGTGACGCGCAAGCTCCTGCAGCCCGGTGACCGCGCCGGCTGGACGAGGCAGTTCCTGCTGGTGCTCGTCGCCACGACGGCCTTTCGCCTGTGGCTGTCGGTGTGGCTGCCGTTCACCGGCGACGAGGCCTACTTCTACTACTGGGGCAAGAATCCGGATTGGGGGTTCTACGATCACCCGCCGATGGTGGGCTGGTGGCTGTGGGGCCTGTCGTCGATCTCCGAGCAGCCCTGGGTGCTGCGGCTGCCGGCGCTGGCCGCGCCGCTGCTGCTGGCGCTGCTGACGCACGCCGCGCTGGCCGAGCGCGAGCCGCCACTGGCCTGGGGCGTGCCCACGCTGCTGCTGCTGGCCCCGCTGAACGCGCTGAACGTCGCGATCACCACCGACATTCCGCTGCTGCTGTTCACGTTCCTCGCGATGCTGGCTTACCTGCGCGCGCTGCGCACCGGGCGCAGCATCGATTACCTGCTGGCCGGACTGCTGCTGGGTGCCGCGCTGCTGTCCAAGTACTTTGCCGGCATGCTGGCGCTCGCCTTGGGCGGGCACCGTCTGTTCACGCGCGGCCCGGGCCGCTGGCGGGGGTTGTTCGTGCTGGTGGCCGGCACGTTGCCGGCCGCCGCGATCCAGATCGCCTGGAACGCCCAGCACTGCTGGCCCAACGTGATGTTCAATCTCGTGAATCGCCACGGCAACGCCGGCTGGTCGTGGTCGACGCCGCTGCTGTATGCGGTGTCGGTGGCCTACGTGCTGGGGCCGCTCGTGCTGGGGTGGCTGCTGCGGCCTGGGCCGGCGCCCGCGCCCGCGCCGCAGCGTGACAGCGGCGCGCGCGCCGCACTGGCGTGGATGACCGTGCTGCCCTTCGGGCTGTTCGCGCTGCTGTCGGCCGTCAAGACGATCGGCCTGCACTGGCTGGCGAGCTTCGTGGGGCCAGCCACGTGGCTGTTTGCGCTGCAGTCGTCGGCACGGGGCCCCGCCGTTGCGGCGCGCCGGATCGGGCTGGCGATCGCGGTGGGCGTCGTGATCGCGCTGACGCACTACGTGGCGCTGGCCGTGCTGGCCGCGGTGCCGACCGAGCGTTTCTCCAAGGCGCGCTTCTATACCGGGCTGGTGATGACGGTGCACGGCGACGAACTGATCGCCGCGCTCGAGCCCTGGCGGGCCGGGCACGTCTGGGCCACCGACGGCTATTCCGCCGCGGTCACGCTCGGCTTCAACGATCGCGCCAGGCGCGACGGGCGCACCGACCGCGTGATCGTGTTCGGGCCCGCATCGAGCCACGCCCGTCACGACGACATCCTGACCGACTTCCGTCCGCTGGCGGGGCGCGACTTTCTGGTGATGCTCAAGTCCCCGCCGGACCCCGCTGCGTTCGAGCCGTATTTCGAGCGGGTCGAGTACCTCAGCGTCAACGTGCGCGGCGCCACGTACCCGCTGGTGCGCGGCGTGGGCTTCCGCTACGAGGCCTATCGCGACGCCGTGCTCGACCACGTCCGCCGCGCCTACTACGCGCTGCCCGGCTGGCTGCCGAGCGGGCCGTGCTATTTTTGCGACCGGTACTTCCCCGAGCGGGCCTGTCATCGATGACCCTCGAGTCCATCGCCTCGGTCCACCGATCCGGACCGACGCAGTGATCCGCGCCTCGACGCTGGTTCGCCTGCTGCGCCCGTCGCAGTGGAGCAAGAACGCATTCGTGATGGTCGGCCTGCTGTTCGGGCACGCCTGGCAGGACCCCCATCGCGTGCTGGCCGCACTGGTGGCCTTTGCCGCGTTCTGCGCGATCGCCAGCGCGGTCTACGTGATCAACGACTGGTTCGATCGCGACCGCGACCGTGCCCATCCCCGCAAGCGCAATCGCCCGATCGCCAGCGGCGAGGTCTCGGGCCCGGTGGCCGCGGTGCTGGTCGTCGCGCTGGTCGCACTGGCGTTCTGGCTGACTGCAGCGGCCCCGATCGCGTCGGTGCAGCTGGCCGCGGCGCCCGCGGCCGGCTCGGCGGGATCGACCTGGCTCGCCGGCGGGGGGCGGCTGGCGGTGCTGCTGGCGACCTACCTGGCGATGAACGTCGCCTATTCGGTGGGGGTCAAGCACGTGCCGATCCTGGACTGCACGCTGATCGCCGCGGGATTCATGCTGCGCATCCTGGCCGGAACGTGGGCGATCGGCATCGAGCCGTCGCGCTGGCTGATCGTGTGCAGCCTGTCGCTGACGCTGTTCCTGGCGTTCTCCAAGCGCCGCGCCGAGCTCGAGGTGCTGGGCGAGGGCGCCGGCGGGCACCGGCGCGTGCTCGACCACTACTCGCTGCCGCTGCTCGACCAGTTCCTGGCGATCACCGCGACGGCCGTGCTGGTGACCTACAGCGTCTACACGGTCAGCCCGGACACCATTGCGCTGCACAAGACCGACCAGCTGTTCTGGACGGTGCCGTTCGTGCTGTACGGCCTGTTCCGCTACCTGTACATCGTGTTCCAGCGCGGCGCGGGCGGCAACCCGACCGGCGACGTCGTGCGCGACCCGCACATGGTGGTCGCGGCGGTGGCCTGGCTGGCGACGACGGCGCTGGTTCTGCGCGCAGCCTCGTGACCGAAGGCCGCGGCCCGCCCCGCGGATCGGTTAACATTTCCGGTTGTTCGAGCAGACCCCTCATTCATCCATGAAGCCAGGAGCAGACTCCATGAAACGGATCTCCGCGGGCGCCGCACTGCTGGGCGCCTCGATCTTCGCCGCACCGGCCTTCGCCCAGGTGCTGACCGCCTCGAGCTGGTTGCCGCCGTCGCACGCCCTGTCGCAGACCCAGGCCAAGTGGTGCGAGGAAGTGTCCAAGGCCACGTCCAGCCGTGTGCGCTGCAACATCCTGCCCAAACCCGTGTCGGCGCCGCCGGGGACCTTCGACGCGGTGCGTGACGGGTTGGCCGACCTGTCGTTCAGCGTGCACGGCTACACGCCCGGCCGATACGTGATGACGCAGGTGGTCGAGCTGCCGTTCATGGGCGATTCGGCGGAAGCGACTTCGGTCGCCTACCAGCGGATCTATGAGCGGCATTTCGCCAAGCTCGGCGAGCACAAGGGCCTGAAGGTGATCAACGTGATGACCCACGGCCCCGGGAACGTCTACAACACCAAGCGTCCGATCAACTCGCTGGCCGACATGTCGGGCCTGAAATTCCGCGTCGGCGGGGGCCTGACGAACGAGATTGGCAAGGCGATCGGCGCTAACGTCACGTTCAAGCCGGCGCCCGAGTCGTTCGAACTGCTGTCGACCGGCGTGATGGACGGCGTGTGGTTTCCGGCCGAGTCGATCGAATCGTTCAAGCTCGAGAAGATCGTGAAGCACAAGACCACCTTCCCGGGCGGCCTGTACAACGTCAGTTTCGCTTTCGTGATGAACGAGGGCACGTGGAACAAGATCAGCAAGGCCGACCAGGACGCGATCACGAAGCTGTCGGGCGAGAACTCCGCGCGGATGTTCGGGCGGGCGTGGGACGCGGTCGACCGGCGCGGCAATGCGTTCATGCAGACCAACGGCGTGGTGACCACCGTCGCCAGCAAGGCCTTCGTCGACGACGTGAAGGCCAAGACGTCGACGCTCGAGGCCAAATGGATGGCCGACGCCAAGGCCAAGGGCCTGGCCAACCCCGAGCAGGTGCTCAAGGAGTACCGGGCCGAGATCGCCAAGCAGTGACGCTGCCGTGCGCGCCGCTTCCGGCGGGCAGTCGGGCCGACCGGGCCTGCCGGGTTGTGCTACCATTTTTTGCTGTTTGGGGACGTAGCTCAGCTGGGAGAGCGTCGCGTTCGCAATGCGAAGGTCGGGAG
>CAYGZN010000011.1:16848-19430 GCA_964354355.1 uncultured Burkholderiaceae bacterium
AGTTCGATCCTCCTCGTCTCCACCAACTCCAGGGCCAACCGACTCCGGTTGGCCTTTCTTCTTGAGGGCCTGCCACCATGACCCACGCGAGCGTTCCCTCCAAGGCCCTGCAACTGCGCTCGCTGGTCAGCGCGGACGGTCGGCTCGAGCTGTCGCTCGCCGAGGTCGACGTGCCCACGCCCGGCCCGGACGAGGTGCTGGTGCGGGTGGAAGCGGCGCCGATCAACCCGTCCGACCAGGGGCTGCTGTTCGCCGCCGCCAACTTGTCGGCAGCGCAGGCCGGCGGCACGACCACGCGGCCGGTCGTGACGGCACCGATCGCACCCGCGATGATGAAGGCGTTGTCCGCGCGCGTCGGGCAGTCGCTGCCGGTGGGCAACGAAGGGGCCGGCGTCGTCGTCAGCACGGGTGACTCGGCGCAGGCCCGCGCGCTGCTCGGGCGCACCGTGGCCCTGCTGGCCGGCGAGATGTACTCGCAGTACCGCTGCGTCAAGGCCGCGCACTGCCTGGTCCTGCCCGAAGGCACGCGGCCCGCCGAGGGGGCCTCGTGCTTCGTCAATCCGCTGACCGCGCAGGGCATGGTCGAGACCATGCGTCGCGAGGGCCACAAGGCGCTGGTGCACACGGCCGCGGCGTCCAACCTCGGCCAGATGCTCAACCGCATCTGCCTGCAGGACGGTGTCGGCCTGGTCAACATCGTGCGCAGGCCGGAGCAGGTCGAGCTGCTGAAGTCGCAGGGCGCGGTCCACGTGTGCAACGCGAGCTCGCCCGGTTTCATCGAGGAACTGACTGCGGCCCTGGCCGCCACCGGGGCGACGATCGCCTTCGACGCGATCGGCGGCGGCCGGCTGGCCGGGCAGATCCTGTCGTGCATGGAAGCGGCGGCCAGCGCCACCGCGCGCGAGTACAGCCGCTACGGCTCCACGGTGCACAAGCAGGTCTACATCTACGGCAGCCTCGACCGGGGCCCCACCGAACTCGCCCGCAATTTCGGCTTTGCGTGGAGCGTCGGCGGCTGGCTGCTGACGCCGTTCCTGCAGAAGATCGGCAACGCCGACGCACAGAAGCTTCGCGAGCGCGTAGCACGCGAGCTGAAGACGACGTTCGCCAGCCACTTCGATTCCGAGCTGTCGCTGGCCCAAGCGCTGTCGCTCGAGGCGATCGCGGTGTACGGCAAGCAGGCGACCGGCGCCAAGGCGCTGATCAATCCGAACAAGCAGTCCTGAGCGTCCGACAGCGGGGGCCGCGACCGCGGGCGAGCCGCGGGACACTCGGCCTTCGGAAAAACGCGGCCTCGGGAAACGCGGCCCCAGGAAACGCGCCCGTCAGGCGACGCGAACCGTCGCCATCATCCCACCCGCCTGGTGCTCCAGCACGTGGCAGTGAAACATCCAGTCGCCCGGGTTGTCGGCCACGAACGCGATCTGCGCGGTCGCGCGCGGCGCCAGCAGCGAGGTATCGACGAGGTCGCGGCGCGCAAGCGGGCGCCCGTTGCGCGCGACGATCCGGAACGAATGGCCGTGCAGGTGGATCGGATGCCACCACGCGGTGTCGTTGCGCAGCTCGATCAGGTGCGTGCTTCCGCGGGCGAGCGTCAGCAGCGGGGCGTGATGGTGATCCGCTTCGCTCGCCGATTGCCCGTTGAGTGCCCAGGTCGCACCGCCCGTCATGCCGCCTCCCATCATTCCCCCCATGCCCCCGCCCATGGCCCCGCCCATCATGCCGCCCATCATTCCGCCCATCATGCCGCCGCTGAGCGTGACCAGGTGCCGCTCGGCGCGTTCGAGGTCCAGCGCGGGCACGGGATTGGCCGGCAGGCGGATTTCGCGCGGGGCCGGCGGCGCGTGTGCAACGGCCCCCTGGCGGTAGCTGATCGTCACGACCCGGTAGACGTCGCCGCGCGAGAAATCGTCGAGGACGCGCGAGGTCGATCCGGGTGGCTGCGATGCGTCCAGGATCACGTCGGCCCGCATGCCCGGGCCGAGCACGATACGGCCGCCGTCGGGCGCGTGAGGGTCGCACGGCATGCCGTCGAGCGCGATCACGTACGGCGAGTGGCCTTCGAATGCCAGCGAAAAGATGCGCGCGTTTGCGACGTTGAGCAGCCGCAGGCGGATGCGCTCGCCCGACGTCACCTCGAACCGGTCGGGCACGGCACCGTTGATCGTGACCGTGTTGCCGATGCGCCCGCCGTGCGCCGTATCGAACATCGCGCCGAAGTCGCCGACGACCGACGCGTCCTTCGCCAGACGCCAGTCGTCCAGTACCCACAGCACGTCGCGGCTGACCGGAATCGGCTCGCGCTCCTCGACGATCAGCGCCCCGTGCAGGCCCATGTCGACCTGCACGGGGCCGCGCGTGTGAGGGTGGTACCAGAAGGTGCCGGCATCGGGGCAGACGAACGCGTAGTCGAAGCGCCCGCCGCGGGCGGCGATGGGTGGCTGAGTCAGGTGCGGCACGCCGTCCATTGCGTTCGGAATCCGCAGTCCGTGCCAGTGGACGGTGGTCTCCTCGGCGAGGTCGTTGGTCACCGGCACCGACAGCCGCTCGCCCTGGCGAACCCGCAGAACCGGGCCTGGCAC